>NZ_JAWUEA010000028.1:0-287619 GCF_036663475.1 Rouxiella sp. T17
CGGTGGAATACCGGGTTCATAGTGAAAAGTTGTAATAAAAACAGGTGTCCAAGTTTTGGGGTTCAGTGCAGACTGCGACCCTTGAGGCGGTATGGGCCGCCGCCCATTAAGCGAAGCGCATGCTTTTGAATCTAAAAAACCGCTAAGCTCGGTTAAGCTTCAGCGCCGCGCAGTAAGCGAAGCGCATGCACTTGAATTTAAAAACCGCCAAAGCTCGGTTAAGCTTCAGCGCCGCGCAGTAAGCGAAGCGAATGCAGTTGAATTTAAAAACCGCCAAAGCTCGGTTAAGCTTCAGCGCCGCGCAGTAAGCGAAGCGCATGCCGTTGAATTTAAAAACCGCAATGGCTCGGTCAAGCCCAGCACCGCCCATTGAGCGAAGCGAATGCAGTTGAATTTGAAGTTGAACTTGAACTTGAACTTGAATTTGAACTCAAAGATTAACGGTCAAAATCCGTTGACCTCCCCAAAACCGTATTAGCTCGGTCTAGCTAAACAAATTGTCATTTCCTGAAATTTTCTTTAAAAAACCCTATACCTATTAATCGCCCAAACAAAAACGGTATAAACGCTCGCTGTCGTACCCACAGCTCCACCCCGGATGGCGGTTTTGTGCGCTTTTTCTGACTCGCCTTACTTATCATCACCTGCAAAGACTGGGTCGCCCACGTCGGGAAGGTGCGGCGGCGCTGGACTTTCTGCAAATGTCGCAGCGTCACGTTACCTTTTAATAAGGCCGGAGCAAGAATATTGGCGGTCGCGACGGCGTCTTGAATGGCCAGATTGACGCCCACGCCACCAATTGGCGACATTGCATGCGCGGCGTCGCCAATGCACAACAGCTCGGGTTTTGACCACTGCTTAAGACGATCAATGCGGATTTGAAGTAATTTAACCTTGTCCCAATCAGTGAGATCCTGCTGCAAACGCGCGGCGTCAAAAGGTGAAATTTCGGCGACGTCAGCAATAAGTGCAGCCAGCCCGCGCAGTTTAAGCTCGTCGAGCGATCCTTTGGTGATGGAGTAGCCGCACTGCCAATAATCACCGCGATCGATCATGATGAAGCCCTTTTTAGGGCCGCGATGGCCGGTCGACCACTCTGGGTCATCGGCGGATTTAGTGATTTTCAACCACAGCACGTCGCGCGGTGCGCCAAAGTTCATCACCTCTAATCCTGCTTTTTCTCGGACGATAGAATGTCGACCGTCGCAGCCAACCACCAGCTGGGCGGTGATTTGCCTGTCGATTCCGTTTTGCGAGACGCGTACGCCGCTGACCTTGCCGTTCTGTTCGAGCAGGTCATTGACGCTGACATTCTGATGCAGTGAAAAGTTAGGCAATTGGCGGGCTTTGTCGCTGATAAAATTCAAGAAATCCCACTGCGGCATAAAAGCGATAAATTTACAGCGGGTCGGCAGACGCGAAAAATCGGCTAGCGTGGCCTCTCTACCGGCGATTTCACCATACAATTTTTCGGCACGCTGGTGTGGCAGAGCTAAAAATTCATCAAGAAAACCGAGCTGCCAGATGATTTCAAGCGTTGAAGGATGGATAGTGTCGCCGCGAAAATCACGCAGAAAATCGCTATGCTTTTCTAAAACGACGACCTCAACGCCTTTTAGCGCCAACAGGTAGCCAAGCATCAGTCCGGCAGGTCCGCCGCCAACGATACAGCAGCTTGTCGAGAGAGGCAGCGGGCGTTCGACGGGGGTATTCATAGCGAAGGGATTCCTCAGTGTCAGGCCAAAAGTAAAAAATAATGATAATCATTTAATTTTTATCAAGAGGCCTACTTTACTCCTGCCACACGCGCTCTGCCACCGTTAGCGCATCAGAAGCTTACCCAATAGGCTTTGCAGAGATTTTAATGGCGAAAAAAAACCTGTCGGCGTTAACCAACAGGTTTCTATTTTGTTGCTCGTAAATCGTGGCAAGTAGCGAAGAGTTAAGCTGCTGGCTTGGCGATCACATTGCGGTTTTCCATGCGAACTTCGGCAATGTTGACGTCAATAATGTCGCTTTGACGATAGGCAACTTCACCTTTAATCAGCACGGTGCCGGTGTCTACGCTGCATACCAGCTCGTCGCGCACGGCGTGCAGGAACGGAGCAGGGATGAAGGCAACCGCGCCGATATCTTGCAGACGCACGCGCAGACCGCCACGGGTCACGTCGATAATTTCGGCGCTGAATTTAACTTCGGTACCGACTTTATCTTCGAGATAACGAGCATACAGCCAGTCACCGACGTCGCGCTCGGCCATGCGGCCCAGACGGCGGCGTTCGGCCAGCTGAACGGTCATTTCGTCCTGCGGCTTCTCGGCGCTTTGCTGGGTGATCATCGCTTTCAGCAAACGGTGGTTAACCATGTCGCCGTACTTACGGATTGGAGAAGTCCAGGTCGCGTACGCTTCCAGACCCAAGCCAAAGTGTGGACCCGGCACCGTGTTGATCTCGGCAAACGTCTGGAAACGACGAATGCGGCTGTCAAGGAACTGGGTCGGCATCGCGTCGAGCTTGCGACGCAGCGCGCAGAAGCCCGGCAGTGTCAGCAGCGTTGGGCCATCGGCTTCAACCTCATTGGCTTCCAGCACGGCAACAGCCTGATCGACCAGCAGGGGATCAAAGCCGGTGTGAACGTTGTAAACGCCGAAACCAAGATTGTCACGCAGCGCGATAGCGGCGCAGACGTTGGCCGCAATCATGCACTCTTCAACGATGCGGTTGGCGATGCGACGATGCTCGGCAATAATTTCCAGCACGTTGCCTTTTTCGCCCAGCACAAAGCGGAAATCAGGACGATCTTTAAACACCAGCGCGTTTGCGGTACGCCATGCGCTGCGAACGTCACAGACGCGTTTCAACAGACGGATCTGCTCGGCGATGGTGTCGTTCTGCGGTTTCCACTCGCCAGTATCTTCCAGCCAGTTGGAGACTTCGTCATAAACCAGCTTGGCGTTTGACTCGATCCACGCGGCGAAGAAGCGAATATCATCGCCCAGCGCGCCGTCGGCAGACAGGGTGACGGAGCAGGCCAGCACTGGGCGGCGCTCGTTTGGCAACAGTGAACAGATGTTGTCAGACAGTTCGCGCGGCAGCATTGGAATGTTGAAGCCAGGCAGATAGTTGGTGAAAGCGCGTTGACGGGCGATGTTGTCCGCGTCGCTGCCTTCGGTGACGTATGAGGTCGGGTCTGCAATGGCGATAGTCAGGTTCAGGGTGCCGTCACCGTTATCTTTAACGTAGAGAGCATCGTCCATATCCTGCGTGCTGGCGCTGTCGATGGTAACAAAAGGCAGGGCTGTCAGGTCTTCACGGGTCAAGCCCTGATCCAGCAGCTCGGTCACGTTAAACTCAGGCGCGTTACGCTCGAGGTTGTGGCGTGCCAGTGTTACCCACCAAGGCGCCAGATCGTCGGTGCCGGTGGTGATCCACTCGGTCAGCTCGGCCTGAAATGCACGGTCGCCTTCTTTCAGCGGGTGGCGGCGCATTTCGGCCACGCACCAGTCACCTTCGTTAACTTCGTGATTGAAGTTACGGCCGGTGCGGCATTGAATGGCGTCACGCAGCAGCGGGTGGTCAGGCATGATGGAAAGACGATCATCTTTTTTAATCACGCGGCCTACAAAGCGGCTCAGGAAAGGCTCGACCAGCGTTTCTGGCTGAACGATTTCACGCTCTTTTTCCGTTTGTACCGAGGCAATGACCCGATCGCCGTGCATGACTTTTTTCATGTGCGGAGGCGGAATGAAATAGCTTTTTTGGCCGTCTACTTCAAGAAAGCCAAAGCCTTTCTCAGTACCTTTAACAATGCCTTCGACACGCGGAGTCTGAGAGTGAAGTTGCTGTTTTAGCTGTGCGAGCAGCGGGTTATCTTGAAACATATCGTCCAGAGAATAAGGTTAGAGTGGTTCGATTAGCGGCAGACAGTTTTACGCGAATCGGCCATTGTGGGCAAGGGGCATCTGCCTATTTTGCCCGGATTCGGCGCGTCATTAACAGATAACGCCCGATTTGCTGTCGATCACGGCGACCATGAGCGCAATATGATTGCGCAGAACGCGCTCAACATTTAAAAACAGCTAACTAGCCGCACATGGGATCGCCTGATTCCTGTTTAGGATGATAGCCATGCCACCTTGCCATTCACTGTCACAAAATTTACCCGCCAATCACCCTGATTTTTCAGTTAACCGCTTAATAACAAGGGCGCTCGCCCACTATAATGACTTTGTTCGCTTTATAGCCTCGATAAGCAATGCGCCGGTGAGGTTATTATCGGGGTGGCAACCGATTCTCTCGCCAATGCGTCAAACAGGCGACATTCTGGACTCGGCCGAAAGCCAGCAGCTGCTTGACGCGTTATATCGACCCTCGCGTTTGCCACCACCAGAATCATTAAAAGGAGAGTTATCTCGGGAGGTTGCCGATTTTCTCCAGCTTTCCGGCCTGGCTACAATCGGTATTCCCGCGCCGGTCAATCTGGCGGTATTGGCCCAGCTTAAAGTTCTTCTTAGTGAGGCAAGAATATATCTGGGGCCACAAGACGATGCGTGGTTACTGCAATATTTCGCCCGCCATTATCGCGGTTCGTATTTTACTTTATCGATGATAATTGCGGCCGTCTGTCCACTAAGTCAGCAACTCAATAATGTCGTGCCGGGTCTTGGCACCGCGCTATATCAAATACTGACCTGCCAGCCGCTGCGCCTATTGTTTGCGCAATTGTCTGCGGAATCGTCTCAGGAATTGCTTGCGGAGTCGCCGCACGCCTATTTTCGACAGCCAAAAGCGTTAACTCGCGTAGTAAAGCCGAGTGCAGCGCTCGCTTTACCCGGCATGCAACCTTATTTTGGGCCAAGTCGTAAAGACAAGACTTATCGGCTAACACCTTTTACGACTACGCTGTTTTCAAGCGCTTATTTAATTGGGCAGGGCGAAAGATCTGCCGCCAATAAGCCGATGCAGGCTGTTCGACATTTTGTAGATAACTCAGACCATAATGCCAAGCATAACAATGCCACCCAGTTTTTTGGTCGAATTTATCCTGCCAGCGGAGAGCTGTTTTATGCCGTCGTGACTGCACAGCAAGAGATAACCCTCTGTACTCGGGGAGACAGGCCGGTCGTTTATTTAGGAAATAACAGCCCGCCAGTATTCAATAACAAGCAAGTATTCAATAAAAACCTGTCCACGGCACATGTGCTAATCACGCGATTATTTACGCAATTAGTCACGCAATTAGTCACGCAATCAAGCACCGCCGAATCTGCACTCACTTGCGCCGCGCCGTCCGATAATCTTTCAGCAAGCCACCCAAGTTCTTCGCTAATTAACGAGGGGATTCGCGTAATTACGCAGGCATTAGTCTGGCTGGATAGTCATACCAGCCTTTTACCCGTGGCAGAAGCGGGCAAGATAAAGGAGGTAATTCATCCGCATTGGAATCCAATAGCGCGAAGGCCGCGCGAAATAGCGGCCACCTTGATTCAGAAGCCACTGACTCTCGACAAGTTCTTTCCTGATGACTATCAGTATCTCGATATTACCCGCCGACTGAAGCGATTAATGTCACCGAATGACGCGAGCATGACGGTGCTTCAATGGGTAGAAGCGTTGCTGACGGAGGAAACACAAAGCTATCTTCTCGACCCAAAAGATGGAGCTCTGCCCAACGCCATCGCAAACTATTATCGCAGTGCAAAACTCGAGATTACGCAGCAACCTAAGAGTTGGATAGTTAACGGCTTTTTCAAATACCTGCTTCATCAGCTGAATGTGGATTGCGTATTTCAACCGCAGGATCACAACGCCTTATATAGCTTGCTCGGTCGTTTGCAGCCGCTTGATGAAGACTTTGTCAGAGAGCTTGCGGCTTTTATCAAGCCAAATAGCGGTAGCCAAAATTTAGATGAAATACTGCGCCGAGTTATTTTGCATCTCAGCTTTCCATTACAGCACGTGGCCCAAGATAACTACACCAGCCATGAAATGCGCGGTTGGAAAATCCTCTTTGGCCTCTGCCTTGAGCAATATTTCCCCGCTCGTTTGCGCGGTAAACCGATCGATACCGCCAATGATTTTATTAATCTTTTAGGTGATGGACTGAGAAACAGCCAAGACAAATCCAAGATAATTAATTTATTGAATCAGCCGCCGCTGATTTTTGTTTTCGAGCTTATGACCCTTGATCTGTTACATGAAAAGCTCACCGATAATCAAAGCAATAGGGTTGTAGATTTACTTTCTACTTTTAGGCAGCAGGAAGTATTACGCTACCAAATATTATCGATGGGCAGTCGGGCCGTGGTTGAAAGGCTGCATGCGTTAGAAAGACGTACCGATGTGCAAACTCAGCAGAGTAATGTCGATACTATAAGAAGCTCGTTAGTCAGCTCTACGGCAATTACTCTAAAGTTTATCTTGAGCAACTGGTTTTATCAGTCTTCTTTAGCACGCCTGAAAGTTAGCGTATTACGCATAAATTTTAGCTGCTGGCTAAAGCCCGCCTCAAAGCAGCTGGCCGGACAGACTCTATTTCAGGGCGGGGCGTTCCGATTCGAATTTAATCAGGCGACCTTCTTTTTTTTCATTGATGAATCAGGAGAGTGCTCTTATCTGGCGAGCAGTGAAGCTCAGGCTATTAATGAACTTTTGAGCAATAAGAAGTTTTATCGCGAGGGCAATATCAACGAAGTCTTTTTTACCACCACGGGCTATGAACTCAGCGACATTGATGGCGGTCTGAATTTATCCTTCGAACAGCTTAAACAGTTCGGCCCGCTTTCACAGAGTGATAAAAACGGATTCTTGGAGCAGGTAGCGGTGGCCTTTGTGGATAACATCGCTTTTACGACGCCACGCAAAAATAAGCTGCTTGGAAGTACCTTTGGTACCCGCATGAAAACCTGGTATAGCGGTTTGTCATTAGAACTTTTTGTTCCACTGTGGGGCTGTTATGAGAGTTTGCAGGACAAGCAGCAGGACGAAATAGAAAGGCTGATTGTCTGTAGTATTGAAGCGCCAACGGCTACGCTACTGGTGCAAAAAAGCGGCGAATTAATCAAGGCCCTTAGAAGCAGTTTTTACTTTTCGCCTCAGGACCTATTTACCGATCTCAGCGACTCGGTAAGTTCACTGCGAACCTTATTTGTATCGCCCAGACACGGTATTTATGTCGCTTCCGAAGCATCGACTGAAATACTCTCTGCTGCTATCTCCCCGGCGTCTCACACCATTCGGACTGATTCGGCCTCTGCCATGATCACCCAAATACACGGTTCGAGCGTGGAATCTTTTTCAAGCGTGGGAACGTTAGGCCGTTCCAGCTGTTATTTCGCATCAGGCGCAGGCACGCCCATTGAGGGCTTAAGTATAGAGGGAGTACCGATAAATAAATTGCAGACCTCTGCCAGTATCGAAAACATTTATAGTTCGACCACCAGTTTACGTGGTCAACTGAGTATGAATACGTTGCTGCGTTCCCCCAGCGAAAATTTACTGCCTCGTGAAGATGACATTATGCGCTTTCTTGGCGTATTGAATGATCGAGTCAAGGAAAGACAATGGCAATTTTTACAGCTCAGTCTCGTGATATTGGCCGAAACCACGGATGCTTTGCTGGGTAATATCCCCAGCTTGCTGCTTAAAAAAGCCGGGTTAAAGTTAGTCCTACAGGCAATTTTGTTAATAGCGACCATTGAAACCTTTAAGGCCTATATATTGGCGGCTTACAATGAGTTTAAGCACGGCGGATATCAGGATACGCTGATAGACGACTTCAAATTAAAGTTCATTGATAGCAATCGCCTGAGTCTGGAGTTTTCGAGTAAAGAGGGCGGAACTCGTATTCGCCATGAAACCCGGCTCGATCAACCGACAGCGGCAGCCTTCACTCATCAAGGGTTGGTGAAAATGCCACAGAACGAGCAGATAAAAGCGACTGTGTTGGATGACGAAGAGCTGGCGGGCTGGCACGTTAATCGCGCGATCATGGACCGTTTATTAGCCGGCATCCCTGTCTCGGCGGCAGGAGCGGCATCTGCAAAACATCGCCGTCTGCCAGATTCTGCCAATTTTTTAAGGGGAGTGGAGCATACGGAAGAGAACAGCCTGCAGCCTTTTATCTATCTTAAACTACTCACGTTAGACGCAAAAAGTTATCTCGCTTTATTGAGCTGGTTGTATAAGGTTGATTATTCATTAGGGGAAGCCGAGATAATCAGCTGGCAAATTCCGCATACTTACGCGAGTGAATCCGCCCACTTTACGCGGGTTATTGATGCCTTAAGCCTGCCCCAGTTTGAGAATAGCCAAATAATTTATCCGGCCTTTATTGAGCAATCCCTTATGCAGGCGCTGGAACGTTATCGCCACGCCACTGCGACGAACTATGTCATGGAGACTAATAGGCTGCACCGGCTGCAATATATAGCGCTAAGCCACCTGAGCTATCTAAATTTTAACTTTGCTCAGCTACAACACTATCTGGTAAATCATTGTAGCGTCGATATTTCAGGTGTTCAGATAACCCGTATCGACTGGCATCCGTTTATTGTTTCAACGTTGACGCTCGAGCAGGCTATTTCGCAGCGCTATGCGGTAAAGCAAAAATATAACGGCAAACCGCAGTTTATCTTCGCCAAAGAAATACCGGCCAACGTAATGATTTTGCTCCATCAGTATCTCAATGCTACGCCCGAACAGTTATTAAGCGAACGGGCAACCCGGCTTACTAATAATCGCCGTGCAGGTTTAGGCATCGGCATGGTTAAGTCACTTTACACACCTTACTTTTCGCTGCCTGCCGCGCTGTTTCTTTCGAGCAGAGTGGTGCGTTACGGTTTTGACCGTGAAGAATTCATGGCCATGACCTTTGAACATTGCCAACTCGGGCAGTGCAGGGAGGTCGGCCTGCTTGAAGTGCTGCATCGAAAACTGGCTGTGCAACTTCAAAGTAACATTATTTTACGCGGCAATGCCATGCTACGACGAGAAATTGAAGGTTACCTGTCAGCGAGTGATGCCGATCGCGAGAACGAACGAAAAAACAGTGCGCTATATCAGGCGATTTATAGTGGAAACGGAAGTAATCGAATCATTGCAACTGATTTTATTCTGAAGATTTCCCTGAAGTATTCGGCAAGTGACTTTATCAAACCTGAAGTATTGATCACCCTTATTGATAGTTACACCAGCGCTACAGTGACGTTACAACAGGCGTTAGAAGATCAGACGGATAACACGCTCATCGCCTTTCCAGATTATTGGCCGGCGGAAGCCTGTATTGAATTCGACGCCTATCGCCAGACACGGTTTGGCAACATCTTGCCGCCCGATTTCTCGCTATGACCTGCAACAAAAAAGGTACGCCGAAGCGTACCTTTCATTTATCAAGTAAGTGGACGAACCCAATTGCTGGTTATTAACTGAGAGCTAATAATCAGGCAATACGGCGTGAATCCACTACGGCTTCACAGCGACGAATCGCGACCGGAATCGATTTTGAGGTTGGCGTATGGGTCTGATCGCCGAAGCTCGACAGGGGAACCAACGGGTTGGTTTCTGGGTAATAGGCCGCCAGATTACCGCGCGGAATATCATAGCTAACTAGCTTGAATCCACTGACTTTTCGTTCGATACCGTCACTCCATAGGGTTTCGATTTCCACCAGCTCTCCGTCCTGCATGCCTAAATCTGCGAGATCCTGAGGGTGAATAAACAGCACTTCGCGCTGACCATAAACGCCGCGATAACGGTCGTCAAGGCCGTAAATAGTGGTGTTGTACTGGTCATGCGAACGCAGCGTCTGCAAGGTAAACGGCGCCTCGTCGTTTTCCATCGGGATAACGCGCTCAGGCAGCGGGGCAGCCGAGAAGTTAGCCTTGCCGGTTGGCGTATTAAAATTCAACTCGGCGGCGGCATTACCCAGATAGAAACCACCTTTGATATCACAGCGTGCATTAAAATCTTTAAAGCCGGGAATGGTCGCTTCGATGTGGTCGCGGATCAGGTTGTAATCATCGGCCAATGCCATCCAGTCGAGATAACGCTTGCCTAGTACGGCGTCGGCGATACCACAAACGATAGCGGTTTCAGAACGTTGCTGGTCTGACAGCGGAATGCCAACCCCTTCGGAGGCGTGCACCATGCTGAAAGAATCTTCAACGGTAATGAATTGTGAACCCGTAGCCTGCATGTCCAGCTCGGTGCGACCCAGCGTCGGTAAAATCAGCGCTTCGCGACCCGGAGTTAAGTGGCTGCGGTTAAGCTTGGTGCTAATCTGCACGGTCAGGTCACAATTGCTTAACGCCTGCTCTGTACGCGGCGTGTCCGGCGCAGCGGCGGCCAGATTGCCACCCAGCGCAATCAGCACTTTGGCTTCGCCACGCAGCATCGCTTCAAGCGCTTCAACCGTATTGTGGCCCGGCTCGCGCGGCGGAGTAAATTTAAAGTGGCGCTCAAGGTTGTCGAGCAGCGGTTTTGGGGCCTTTTCATCAATGCCCATCGTGCGATTGCCCTGCACATTACTATGCCCACGCACCGGACACAGGCCCGCGCCCGGCTTGCCGAGCTGGCCAAACAGCAGTTGCAGGTTGGTAATTTCGCGCACGGTTGCCACGGAGTGTTTATGCTGAGTCACACCCATCGCCCAGGTACAAATCACGCGCTCGGCGTTCATGTAAAGGGTCGCGGCTTCACGAATTTCAACCTCGGTCAGACCAGATTGGCGGGTAATCTGCTCCCAGGAGGTGAGGTCAACGATGTCCAGATACTCGTCAACGCCGTGACAGTTTTGGTCGATAAACTGTTGATCAAACAGGGAAGGTTCGCCCGAAGCAATACGCTGGCGATGAGTCTGCAACAGCACTTTAACCATGCCGCGAATCGCCGCCATATCACCGCCAAGATTTGGCTGATAGTACGCCGAGCTGATGCGGCCCGCTTTGGTGGTCATCACTTCAAGAGGCTTTTGCGGATCGGCAAAACGCTCGAGGCCGCGTTCACGCAGGGTATTGAAACTCACCACTTTGGCTCCGCGATCGGCGGCGTGACGCAGGCTGTGCAACATGCGCGGGTGGTTGGTGCCCGGATTCTGACCGAAAACGAAAATTGCGTCGGCTTTCTCGAAATCATCGAGACGAATCGTGCCTTTACCCACGCCAATGCTCTGTTTGAGGCCAACGCCGCTGGCTTCGTGACACATGTTTGAACAGTCTGGGAAGTTGTTGGTGCCGAACATGCGGCCAAATACCTGATAAAGGTAAGAAGCTTCGTTACTGGCGCGGCCAGAGGTGTAGAAATCGGCCTGATCGGGGCTTTCGAGGCCGTTTAAATGGCTGGCGATCAGCGAGAAGGCGGTGTCCCACGAGATTGGTTCATAGTGATCGGTGGTGCGGTTGTAACGCATTGGGTGGGTTAAACGTCCTTGATACTCAAGGAAATAATCGCTTTGTTCACGCAGTTTGCTGACGCTGTGCTGGGCAAAAAACTCTGGCTCGACCGCTTTTCGCGTCGCTTCCCAACTGACGGCTTTGGCGCCGTTTTCACAAAAACTGAAGGTGCTGTGGTTGTCATCGCCCCATGCGCAGCCCGGGCAGTCGAAACCGCGACCTTTATTTACGCGCATTAGGTTGCGCAGATTGGACAACACTTTTTTACTGTCGAACACATAGCGGGTGGTCGCTTCCAGCGATCCCCAACCGCCAGCCGCGCCGGTATAAGGTTTAATCTCGGATTTAAATTTCATGTGATTGTCTTCGCAGGTTTGAGTGAGTCCATCGCTTCTAGGCGACTTATTATCAGGAAGTTAACAGTGATGTTAATAATATGTCACAATTTTATGAGGGTTTTGAGATCCAGTCTAATCGAATGTTGCAATCGTGGGATAGAGCGCATCAATGATGGATAAATTCTTTTAAATGGCCGATAAAATGTAAGTAAATGGTTTCATTATGAAACTTTTTGCAAAGCTCTTCTTGTTTAGCTTGCACGTTAATTAATGCACCCTATGCCGCCAATGGTACAATTCAACCTTGTTTGGCCGCCGCAGGATTCGGGTTTGGCTGATTTAAAAGAAGCGTTTGAGGATGATTAAGTGAAGCGTTTAGTATTAAGTATTTTGTCCGGTGTAATCTGTGTTTCTGCCAGTAACGCGTGGGCTGTTGCACCCATCGATTTTCAGGTCGTGCCGCCCAGCATTGACGCTGCTTCTTTTGTTCTCATGGATTACGCTTCCGGTGACGTACTGGCTTCCGGCAATCCTGACGAGCGCCGCAATCCTGCCAGCCTGACAAAATTGATGACAGGATATGTCATCGACCGCGCGCTGGATCAGCACAAAATTACGATGAATGACATGGTTACCGTGCCGCAGGAAGCCTGGGTCGCGGGTAATAAAAGCCTTGCCGGTTCTTCGTTGATGTTCCTGAAACCTGGCGACCGCGTTTCCGTGCGTGACTTAGTGCGCGGCATTATTATCGATTCCGGTAACGACGCCTGTGTCGCCATGGCTAACTACGTGGCCGGCAGTCAGGATTCGTTCGTCGGCATCATGAACCAGTACGTGCAGAAACTGGGTCTGACCAACTCGCATTTCGAAACGGTTCACGGCCTCGATGCGCCGGGACAGTTCACTACTTCCTACGATCTGGCCAAGCTTTCGCGCGCGATTATCGGCGGCGAGCCGGAAGAGTATGCGATGTATAACGAAAAATCGCTGACCTATGACAACATCACCCAGCAAAACCGTAACGGCCTGCTGTGGGATAAAAATCTGCACGTCGACGGTTTGAAAACGGGTCACACCGAATCGGCAGGCTTTAATATCATTGCCTCCGCGACCGAAGGTAATCGTCGTCTGATTGCGGTGGTGATGGGCGGTAAAAGCTCGAAAGGCCGTGAAGAGCAGGCGCGCAAACTGCTGACTTGGGGCTTCCGCGAATTCACCAGCATGCAGGTGTTTAAAGCGGGTCAAACCGTTGCCAATGAAAAAGTCTGGTACGGCGATAAATCACAGGTCAAAGTCGGCAGTCTGGACGATGTTTATCTGAATATTCCGCAGGCTGACAGCGAAAAAGTTAAAGCCCAATACGTGTTGAATAATCAGCAGATTGATGCGCCGCTGGCGAAAGGCCAGAGCGTTGGCACCATTAATATTGTTGATAACGGCAAAGTCATCAAGACCGTTCCGCTGGTGGCGCTGGAAGATACGCCGAAGGGTGGGATTGTTAGCCGCGCTATCGACTACATTAAGCTGAAAATCTAAGCAGCTGTGATCTCGATAACTTGAAAAGCCAGATGAGTTGAAACTCGAGATCAGTTGAAACAGTAAATAGCCTGCACCGCAAAGTGCAGGCTATTTTTTGCTCTTTATTGCTGTTGCGTCACCGGTTTTTGCGGAACAGGTTTATCAGTACAGCCTAGCTCTTGTAACGAAGATACTAAAAATGGGAGTGCAGGTTGTTTCCATTCATCGGCATTGCTGATTCTACTGTTCACTTTTGCCAATATTTGTCGATAGGAAACTGGCGGACAGGTGCCTGATGCACCTTGCGCCGCAGACTGCGCGGCAGCGGCCATAAAGCCTATGCAAAGTTGCCTTTGCGCTTCCGACGCTTTTGTACCCACATAATCGGCCCCGTTATTACACTGACGATAGATATCGCCGATTGACGGAGTCGAAGTGGCAACGTGTTCTCCCTGTGGTGAGACAATGGTTCTATCCAACGCATCACTTGCCTGAGCCATTTGCAGCGACCCCAGCAGTAATACAACGGTTCCACTAATAAAACGCCTAATGTCAGAGGTCATATTAAACACTTCTCTAGAAGGAAGAATTAAACTTTACCCTATCGTTCAGTTAAGTAAAGTTTCATGTTTAATGCCAGTGTTAATCGTCATCGTTTTTGCATATTTGTTATACTTTCGCTACTCATTCTCAGCAGGCCAGCCCAATATTCATGGATATCAAGCAACTTCAATATTTATGTAACCTTGAAAGAGAAAAACATTTTGGTCGCGCGGCGGAAGCCAGCTTTGTCAGCCAGCCAACCCTATCAATGCGCCTTAAGAATCTCGAGAAAGAGCTGGACCTTAATTTAATCAATCGCGGCAATAACTTCGAAGGTTTTACGCCGGAAGGCGTGCGCGTATTAAGCTGGGCCCGCGAGATAGTATCGGTTTATGAGGGGCTCAAGCTGGAAGTCGCCTCGTTGAAGCAGGGACTCAGCGGCACGTTGCGAATTGGCGTGATGCCGCAGTGCAGCCTTTCGCTGTCGGCGCTGTTAAAGGGGATTGGCGAAACGCATGCTGGTCTGGATTATCGCGTTTCCGAAGTCAGCGCCGACCAGCTCATCGAATCGCTGAGCAGCCACGCGGTTGATATCGGCATCGGCTTTTTCGAATTTTCGACTCTTAACGAGCTGCGATTCCAGCTGTTTCCGTTGCAGGACGGCGGCGTTGATCTGGTTTATCATCCCGCGCATTTTCCACAGCTCGAAAATTTCTCCACGCTTGATGCCGCGCAGGTCGCCGCGCTGCCGCTATGTTTATCGGAACCGAGCCGTTATTTCCGCCGTTATCTCGATAACTATTTCCGAACCAACGGCCTTGAATTACATCCAATTCTGGAAAGCAGCTCGATTTTTCAGTTGATGCAGGGTGTATTCGTTGGCCTAGGCTGCGCTTTGGTGCCACGCGGTCATCTGATTGATGAAATGACGCCCGCCTTAAAACGTTGTCCGCTCGACATCGCGCCAATGAGTCGCCACGCTGCGCTGGTGGTGGCCGAAGCGGGAAGGGCGGCACCGCTGGCACAACATTTTTTCGGTGCTGCAAGCCAATGGTTGGCCGATCGCGGAAACCTGAGTTAATCCGCATTATGCGACGCATTCCTATTGCGAACGCCTACTCAACACGCCAAGATTATGTAAGGAAATGCGCAGAATTGCGTGAAATTGAGATGTTAACCGCAGAATAATGGAGCAAAAATGAAAGCATTTAAGAGCACGGTTTTAGCCTTGGCGGCGAGTGGATTCCTGTTGGCAAGCGGCGCGCAGGCGGCAAACAATTTGCTCGGCTCGCTGACCGACGCTGCAAATCAGCAGCTCGGCGGCGGCTCTAGCACCACATCGGGTGCTGCTAATACCACTAATACCAACTCCCTTGGCCAGCTGACTACATTACTCAATGGCAGCAATAATAACCTCACTGCCAAGAGCAGCACTAACGCGGCCGGTATTCTTGAGTACTGTGTAAAAAACAACGTGCTCTCCGCGACCAGCACGGAATCGGTTAAAGATAAGCTGATGAACAAGCTTGGCCTGCAAGATTCAACGGCGGCGGCGCAGAAAACCGATTATCAGGATGGGATTAACGGCCTGTTGCACACGGGTAATGGTCAAAATGTCGATTTGAGCACGCTGAGCTCGGGTGGCATGACGCAGATTAAAGAGAAAGTGAAGACCAAAGCATGCAATGTGGTGTTGAAGCAGGCTAAATCTTTCTTGTAAGAAATTTGAAATTGGAAAATTTCGGGTTCTTAAGAATTTAATTTTTTATTGCAAAATGAGTTTTTAAGTTCAACTTCAAGATCAAATGCATGCGCTTCGCTTACTGCGCGGCGGCGCAGACCGCCCAAAGGCCCGGATTCGGTTTTAGATTTGGAATCTAAAGGCAATTTTCTTTGGGTCAAAATCTTTAAAATCAAATTCATGCGCTTCGCTTACTGCGCGGCGGCGCAGACCGCCCAAAGGCCCGCAGTCGCTCGGGCCTTTGGAATCCGAGCTTTTTTTCCAAAGTTGCAACTTGAGGACTACAAAGGGAGATCTTTCCAGTGACCTCAAAGTGTGGCGTAGGTCGCGCGGCTCCGCCGTTCCCTCATTACGGATTTGAGCCAAAGACGTCTCAAATCACTCCACTCAGCGCCGCCCCGATACCGCCAATAATAGCTAAAAATAAAAAACCGATAACTCTTAGGCGGTCAAGGACCGATCTGTCCAAGATTAAAATTCTTTGTTTTTACCGGGCAACTCAAACTTTTAGACGAGTATTCGTGCAAATTAAAACTGATTATTTCCTGATTTTTATCTGATGTTGCTGATTACCTTAACTAGGCCTGAGTGATCGGCCCTTGACCGCTTAAAAGTATCCGTTTTTTCTTTTGAGGCTGTGATTGGCGGGATCAGGGCGGCGCTGAGCGAAGTTGAGCAAGACGTTTTTGGCTTGTGAACGTAGCGAGGGAAGCGCGGAGCGCCGCGACCTACGCCACGCGCGGTGGTCGCTGGAAAGATGTAACTTTCTCGTCCTCAAGTTGCAACTTTGGAAAAAAAGCGCGGGATTCTCAAGGGTGTTCGCTTAGGAACATCCTTGAGGCGGTCTGCGCCGCCGCGCAGTAAGCGAAGCGCATGCAGTTGAACTTGAATTTAAAAATTGCCTTTAGATTCCAAATCTAAAAGAAAAAACCCCTTTTAAATCTGAGTCTTTTCCTTGTACTCACATATGTCTTCTATCAAACATGATCCGCATCTAGGTTTCCGTGCCACACAGGTATATCTCCCGTGCAGGATAAACCAATGATGACAATCTAATTTAAACTCCGCTGGGACGACTTTTAATAGCCGTTCTTCGACTTTTTCCACCGTTTCGCCGGGGGCAAAACGTGTGCGATTACAGACGCGGAAAATGTGCGTGTCGACGGCAATCGTGGGCCATCCAAAAGCGGTATTTAATACCACGTTGGCAGTTTTGCGGCCAACGCCGGGCAGGGCTTCAAGCGCGGCGCGGTCTTCGGGGACCACGCCCTGATGCTTATCCAGCAAAATGCGGCAGGTCTTGATGACGTTTTCAGCCTTGGCGTTAAACAAACCGATAGTCTTAATGTACACCTTCACGCCATCAACGCCGAGATCCCAGACAGCCTGCGGCGTGTTAGCTACCGGATAGAGCTTGGCCGTTGCCTTGTTAACGCTGACGTCGGTGGCCTGCGCCGAAAGCAAAACGGCGATTAATAGTTCAAACGGCGTGGTGTATACCAACTCCGTGGTTGGGTGCGGATCGTTGGCGCGCAGGCGCTCAAGAATGCTGACGCGTTTTTCCTTGTTCATTAACTTTTACCGTTATTGCCTTGAGATAAGGCACCCTGCGGCAACGTATGCGCAGCGCGTGCAGCGGCACGGGCTTTCATCCGCTGATCAATCAGATACTTACCGGCCAACAGCATGCCAAGACCGATAAACGCGCCAGGGGGCAACATCGCCAGCAGGAACGGATTATCGAGATGCACGACTTCAACCCGCAGCACTTTCGCCCACGGGCCGAGCAGCAGGTCTGCGCCGTTAAACAGCACGCCCGAACCCAGAATTTCGCGCATCGAACCCAGCACAAACATCGCGGCCGTAGCACCAAGGCCAGTCATCATGCCGTCGAGCGCGGCGAGATGGATGGGGCTGTTGGCAGCAACGGCTTCCGCGCGACCGACAACAATACAGTTGGTCACAATTAGCGGAATAAAAATCCCGAGCGCCTCATAAAGCGCGAAGGCGTAGGCGTTGATCAACATCTGCACCGTACTAACCACAGAGGCGATAATCAGCACATAAATCGGGATACGGATTTCGCTCGGCACCCAGCGGCGGAAAGCCGAAATCATCGCGTTGGTACACGTCAATACCATGGTGGTCGCGAGACCTAAACCCAGGGCGTTGGTCGCCGTAGACGTTACCGCCAGTAGAGGGCAAAGGCCCAGCAGCTGCACCAGCGCGGAGTTGTTCTTCCACAGCCCGTTAACGATTAGTGTTTTTGCTTCACTCATTATGTGCTCCACAAGGGGTGAGGTGGGAAAGCTGCGCAGGCACAGTTTCGATAAACAGCGCGGTTCGTCTTACAGAACGCACGACGGCGCGAGGGGTAATTGTCGCCCCGGTAAATTGGTCAAACATGCCGCCATCTTTCTTCACTGCCCAACGTGCATCATTAGGGCCATTAACCGTTTGATTGGCGAAGCTTTTGATCCAGTCGGAAATGCGTACTTCAATCTTGTCGCCCAAGCCCGGCGTTTCATGTTGTTCAAGAACGCGTGTTCCATATACCTTGCCATGAAAATCCGCAGCAACCAACAGTTGGATAGCGCCTGAATAGCCATCCGGTGCTGTGGTTTCAACAACCGCCGCGACCGGCTTGCCGCCTTTGCGCGCAATGTACATGTTGTGCGGCGTCGCGGTGCCGAGTGACTCATCGGTGACGTTGTAACACTCCTGCTGCATGTTGTTGTCATATTCGCTGGCTGGAATGACCTGATCGAACAACGTTTTCTGCTGCAACAATGCCTGATGGGCAATCGTCGGTTTGGTCAACAGGTTAACCAGCGCGGTCATTCCCGTCATGAGTATCCCGAAGAAGGCCAGCGTCAGGCCGTAGCGGCGCATAGTGTCTAACATAATCTTTCCTTAACGATGGCCGTAAACGCGAGGCTGAGTGTAATGGTCGATGAGCGGCACGGTAATGTTGGCCAGCAGCACGGCGAAAGCTACACCGTCTGGATAACCGCCGTACGCGCGAATCAACCACACCAGCAGGCCGATCAGAGCACCGAAAATCAAACGACCTTTTGGCGTGGTAGACGCCGTGACCGGATCGGTAGCAATAAAGAACGCGCCCAGCATCGTTGCGCCCGAGAACAGGCCAATAATCGGCGGCGAATAGGCACCCGGTGCCAGCAACCACGCCAGCCCGCCGCAAAACGTTAGCATCGCCAGCATGCTGACCGGAATATGCCAGCTGATGATCCGACGCCACATCAAATAAAGTCCGCCCGCCAGGAAGCCGAGGTTAATCCACTGCCAGCCCAAACCGGCCAGCACGCCGCTGAACATCGGCTCTTTAAGCACCTGTGCCGCCGTGTGACCTGAACGCAAACCGGTTTTAAAACCGTCGAGCGGCGTCGCCTGTGTAATGCCGTCGACGTTCATTTGCAGTTGATAAGCCGTCATGTTTTGCGAATCATGGCCGCTGAAAATGGTCAGCAGCGAATCGACAAACCCGACCGGATGCGCCTGCAAAGCCTCGGGCGGCAGCCACGTCGTCATCTGCACCGGGAAGGAGATGAGCAGCACGACATAGCCGACCATCGCAGGGTTAAACGGGTTCTGGCCGAGTCCGCCGTAAAGCTGTTTAGCGATAATAATGGCGAAGATCGTGCCGATGACCACCATCCACCACGGCGCGAGCGGCGGCAGACTGACGCCCAAAAGCACGGCGGTCAGCAGGGCAGTATTGTCGCCCAGACGCTTGCTAACCGGCATTTTACGCAGCTGTAACACCGCGCCTTCTGCTAGTACCGCGATGAGAATCGACAGCGCAATCTGAATCAGGGTGCCATAACCAAAGAACCAGACCTGCGCGACAATGCCGGGAATACAGGCCAAAACAACCATCAGCATAATTGAGCTGGTGCTCTGCCGATTATGGGTAAAAGGAGAACTTGCGATTCTAAAGGCCATCTATTCCTCGTTCGACATTTCGCTCGACAACGTCTGAGCTTGAGCGGCTTTGCGGGCCTTAACGCGGGCGATCGCTGCTGCTACGGCAGCTTTACGTGGATCGCCTTCTAATGGTGATTCTGCCTGTTGTTTTTGAACGGGCTGAGGTTCAACTTTTTCATCACTAACAGGTGACGGTGTCACTGACTGGCGTTCCTGCGTGACGTTGTCACCTGCCCTTTTAGCTTTCGCACGAGCAATGGCGGCAGCAACGGCGGCTTTGCGTTTATCTTCTGGCGACGGCTCAGACGCAGCCTCTTTAACAGGTTCAGCCGCTGCTTTTTCCTGCGCTACGGGCTCAACGCCCGCTTTTTTAGCTTTCGCACGAGCAATGGCAGCAGCGACGGCGGCTTTGCGTTTGTCTTCTGGCGATGCCTCAGACGAAGCCTCTTTAACTGGTTCAGCCGCTGCTTTTTCCTGCGCTACAGGCTCAACGCCCGCTTTTTTAGCTTTGGCGCGAGCAATGGCGGCGGCAACGGCGGCTTTGCGCTTGTCTTCTGGCGACGCCTCATTCGCAGGTTCAGCAGCCGCTTCCGTGACCGGTTTTTCAACCAAAGGTTGAGAGACAGATTCTGGATTAGCCGCAGCGGCAGCTTTTTTGGCCTTCGCCCGGGCAATCGCGGCGGCAACGGCGGCTTTACGACTGTCGCCTTCAACCGGCATTTCCGCAGGCGTGGCGAGAGGTTCGTTTGAAACCGGCACATCTTCAACGTCTTTGCTGACTTCGGCCTTTTTAGCTTTCGCTCGCGCAATGGCGGCCGCAAGCGCAGCCTGTCGAGCATCGGCCGCTGGCGCAGATTCGGCCGCTTTAGCGTCAGTGGTTGCTGCTTTAGCCACGGCACTCACCCGTGGTTGCAGCGCGGCGGTCTCTTCATCGCTGAGCTTAACCGCTGATTTCTTGTGTTTTTCTTCACGCGCCAGTTTTTCGCGTTCCATGCGCAGCTGTTTAGCTTCGAAACGTGCTTTGGCTTCGGCAGCGCGCGAGGCTTCGAGATCGATGGCGCGGATTTCAGCTTTTTCCTGACGGTAATACTGCACCAACGGAATATTGCTCGGACAAACGTAGGCGCAGGCACCACATTCTATGCAGTCGAAAAGATTGTGATTACGCGCTTTTTCGTGTTCCTGACCGCGGCTGAACCAGTAAAGCTGTTGCGGTAGCAGGCCCGCCGGACAAGCTTCGGCACACAGGCTACAGCGAATGCAGGCTTCTTCCGGCTCGGGTTCGCTCATTTCACTTTCAGAAGGTGCGAGCAAACAGTTACTGATTTTAACCACGGGCACGTCGAGCGAAGGCAGGGTAAAGCCCATTAGCGGGCCGCCCATGATCACCATCTTCTTCTGGTTCGGCGGGGTGAATTCCGCTTCGCGCAGCAGATGCGCCACCGGCGTACCTAATCGTGCCCAGACATTGCCCGGTTTTTTCACGGCTTCGCCAGTGAGCGTTACTACGCGTTCGATTAACGGCTCGGCGTCAATAATGGCCCGTTTGATGGCAAAAACCGTACCGACATTTTGCATCAGCACGCCAATCGCGGAGGAGTGTTTGCCTTTCGGCACCTCTTTGCCAGTCAAAATACGGGTCAGCTGTTTGGCACCGCCGGAAGGATATTTCGTTGGCACCACGCGCAGCTCGATTTTAACGCCCGGATGCTGCTCGTTTTTAATCGCCTTTTTGAACGCGGCGATCGCTTCGGGTTTGTTGTCTTCGATGCCAATTAATACCTGCTCGGGATGCAGCATGTGGCAGAGAATACGCGTGCCAGCCAGAATTTCGTCGGCGTGCTCCTGCATTAGACGATCGTCGGCGGTGATGTATGGTTCGCATTCAGCGGCATTGAGGATAAGCGTGCGGGTGCTGTCGAGATTGCCCTGAATCTTGCTGGCGGTCGGGAAGCCCGCGCCGCCAAGACCAGCGATTCCGGCCTGATGAATCAGCTGATTCAGCGCGGCGGCATCGAGCTGGGTGTAATCCTCGACAAATTCACGCTCGCCCCAGCGGTCTTCGCCGTCGGCTTCGATAATTACACACAGCTCTTTCAAACCGGACGGATGCGCGGTGATGTGTGGCTCGATAGCGGTAATCACGCCAGACGTTGGCGCGTGAACCGGCACGGTACGCCCGCGTCCGACGGTCAGCGGCTGGCCCTTGAATACCTGCTCGCCCGCGCTAACGCAAAGCTCGCCTTCAGGCCCCAAATGCTGCTGTAAAGGAATGATAAAGCGCTCTGGAAGAGGCAGCCGGCGCAGCGGCACCAGGCTCGACAGGGTCTTCATTTCCGGCGGATGGATGCCGCCGTCGAAGTCCCAGATTTTCTCTTTTTTGAGCGCAGCAAACAGATTGAACATGTTACTCCGCATGAATAATTTGCACTGGAATGGTATTCAGATCCCATTTCCAGTTAGCGGTGGTGGTCTTGATCGGCAGCATTTCGATGCAGTCGGTTGGGCAGGGTGCGACGCACAGGTCGCAGCCGGTACACAGGTCGGATACCACGGTATGTACCGCGCGGGTCGCCCCAACGATGGCATCGACCGGACAGGCCTGAATACATTTGGTGCAACCGATACAGTTGCTTTCATCTATATAGGCGATTCTGCGCACGGGCACGGCTTCGACCGCATCGCCGTCCATCGGCTGTGGCTCGACGTTAAGCAACGTAGCCAGCTTGAGCATGACTGGCTCGCCGCCCGGCACGCATTTATTGATTTTATCGCCGTTGGCGACGGCTTCGGCGTAAGGCTTGCAGCCCGGATAGCCGCACTGCGCGCACTGGCTTTGTGGCAAAATACCGTCAATTTGATCGACCACCGGATTGCCCTCGACCGCAAAACGGCGCGAGGCGTAACCCAGCAGTAATCCGAACACCAACGCCAGCGCGCTGAGTGCACCAATAGCAACCCATAATTCGAACATTAGAATTTCACCAGCCCTGTGAAGCCCATAAAGGCCAGTGACATCAGGCCGGCGGTGACTAAAGCGATGGATGAACCACGGAAAGGCGCAGGCACGTCGGCCACGACTAGACGCTCACGAATGGCGGCAAACAGCACCATTACCAGCGAGAAACCGAGCGACGCGGCGAATCCGTACAGCGCAGACTGCATGAAGTTAAACTGTTGGTTGATGTTAAGCAGCGCCACGCCGAGAACGGCACAGTTGGTGGTTATCAGCGGCAAAAAGATGCCGAGCAGGCGATACAGCGACGGGCTGGTTTTACGCACCACCATCTCGGTGAACTGCACGACCACGGCGATCACTAAAATAAACGCCATGGTACGCAGATAAACCAGACCCAACGGCATCAATATAAAGGTGTTAACAATCCATGAGCAGATATTGGACAAGGTGATCACGAAGGTGGTTGCCAACCCCATGCCAATCGCCGATTCCAGCTTTTTGGACACGCCCATAAACGGACAGAGCCCAAGAAACTTGACCAAAACAAAGTTGTTTACCAGCACGGTACCGATAAACAGTAATAAGTATGATGTCATGAGAGAGTGCCTAATATTGAAAACCAGAAAGCTAAAACTTCTTATTCGTTGCTGCCTACATAAACTAATTCGTTGCTACGTTAGCGCGTGAAAGTCTGTTTAACCCGTCGCGAACGTTTGAAATAGGGCACTAAAAGCGCCGTGGCCATCAGTGGCCATAAAAGATTGCGCACCGCCAAATCATCGGTGATAGGCGAAAACGCAAAGGCTTTCACCGCCAGCAGCACGGTAACCAGCAGCCAAATGATATACATTTTTGGCAGTGCTTTGATTTTGCGACAAAATTGCCACAGCACGGCGACGGTAAACACGCCCATTGCCAGTGTGGTGACTACCGAAAAATACCACTGCAAGGTGAATGCCTGCGAGTTGGTCACCAGATATTCCCGCGATTCGGGCTTGAAAATTGCCATCGAATAGAGGAACAGCATCAGCACCACGCTCAGCAAATTGACAATCAGGTAAGCCATCGGGGCCAGTAACCAACCTCCGATACGCTGAGAGCCAGAAGTTTGCGACATAAAAAACCTTATTCAATCAAGTTGATGACAATCCACGGCAGGCAAAAAGTTAAAACCTGCAATGTAAAGCGGATTAGGACATTCAAGGCGCGATAGCTTAACGCGTGAAGGGCTTCGTCTCTATCGAGATCATGTGATTGCAGTGCAACAGCGTAAAAAATATCACTTTTTGCTTTTTTTTGATTCGAACAGGCGCGGCGGCAAGGGTGATAACAGCGAGGAAGAATAGAGGAAGGGTAAAAAGGGGGCAGAAAACGGCTCTACCCCAAACGCTCGGCAGCGAAAACTTGCTGATTTTTAGTGCATTTTTATTCGAAAATCATTCGGCTATTTTGCGCATAGCTTGGCTTATTTCGCGCAAATCTTGCCTTATTTTGCGCATAGCTTGCCTTATTTAGCACATAGCTTGTAATAGACCTCATTCCAGCGCAGCGAATCTTTGAAGTTTGGCAGCGTGGTATCGTTATCGATAACCAGCATTTCAATGTTGTGCATCTCGGCATACAAACGCAAATACTCGACGTCCAACGCCTGCGAGAACACGGTGTGGTGCGCGCCGCCGCCCAAAATCCACGCTTCCGCCGCCGTCGCCAGCGAAGGTTGCGCCTTCCAGATTGCCCGCGCCACCGGAAGTTTCGGCAATGATTTAGGCTGCTCGATGGTATCGACCAGATTCACTATCATACGGAAACGGTCGCCCATATCGACTACCGTAGCGTTGATCGCCGGGCCCGCTGGCGTCGAGAAAATCAGTCGCGCGGGGTCCGCCTTGCCGCCTATGCCCAGGAACTGCGCATCGACAATCGGTTTTTGAGAGGTGGCAATACTTGGGCAGACTTCCAGCATGTGCGAGCCAACCACTAAATCGTTACCACTTTCGAAGTTGTAGGTGTAATCCTCCATAAAGGAGGTGCCGCCTTCCAAACCTGAAGCCATGACTTTCATAATGCGCAGCAGCGCGGCTGTTTTCCAGTCGCCTTCGCCGCCAAAACCGTAGCCTTTCTGCATCAGGCGCTGCACGGCAATACCCGGCAACTGTTTGATGCCGTAAAGGTTTTCGAAGTTGGTGGTAAAGGCCTTAAAGCCACCCTTTTCCAAGAAGCGAGTCATGCCAAGCTCGATGCGTGCGGCGTCAATCAGGTTTTCGCGTTTGTCGCCGTTAAGTTTAACTGCATCGGTTAGTTGATAGGTCGCTTCGTACTCTTCTATTAATGTGTCGACGTCACCACGGCTGACTTCGTCAATCGAGGCTGCCAGATCGCCTACGCCATAGGCGCTGACGGTGTAACCAAAGGTCATCTGCGCCGCGACTTTATCTCCCTCAGTGACGGCAACTTCGCGCATATTGTCGCCGAAACGTGCCAATTTGAGGTGCTGGCCTTCGTTTTTGGCCGCTGCGACACGCATCCACTGAGCAATGCGACGATGGCTTTCCTGATCCTCCCAATGCCCTGTCACTACGGCGTGCTGTTGGCGCATCCGCGCGCCGATAAAGCCGAATTCGCGGCCGCCGTGCGCGGTCTGGTTGAGGTTCATAAAGTCCATGTCCATGGTATCCCACGGAATGGTGGCATTGAATTGGGTGTGAAACTGCATCAGCGGTTTATGCAAAATGCTCAGGCCGGCAATCCACATTTTCGCCGGCGAGAAGGTGTGCAGCCAGGTGATGATGCCGATACAGTCCTGATGATAATTGGCGTCGCGGCAGACGGAAGTGATTTCATCGGGCGTGGTCGCCAGAGGCTTCAGCACCAGCTTCACGGGCAGTCCCGCCGATCCGTTTAAACCCTGCACGACGTTTTCAGCATTTTGCATCACCTGACGCAGCGTTTCTGCGCCGTAAAGATGCTGACTGCCAATAACAAACCACACTTCGAGCTGTTTGAATGCGTCCATTTTAAAACTCCTGCTGCTTTTGATCAGGGATCATGACCCACGATTTATAGACCATGAATGAAAGGTGATACGGGGCCGACATGATCTTCACGAAAATCAGGCCGTCACGAAAATCATGTCGACGCAAAATTAGTTCGTCACAAAACTACAGTGGCGTGGAAGCCGCGAATAATGGCTCTGAGGCTTTGCACCACTGCTGATAACGTTCATAAAGTCGCTGGAACTGCGCCGCGCGCTCGGGGTCAGGTAATAAGGTTTTTTCAATCGCGCAGGCCATCGATTGCTGGGCTTCGGGCACGGAGGCAAACTCTCCGGCGGCGCAGGCGGCAAAAATGGCGGCACCTAGCGCGCAACACTGATCGGAAGCCACGATTTGCAATGGTCGGTTCATTACGTCGGCGCAAACCTGCATGATCACCGGTGATTTTCGTGCGATACCGCCTAACGTCAGCACGTTTTCGACGGGAATATCCTGCTGCTCGAAACACTCCATAATCGCGCGCGCGCCAAAGGCGGTGGCCGCAATAAAGCCGCCAAATAGCTCGGGCGCCTGAGTGCCGAGATTAATATCGGTAATCACGCCTTTCAGACGCTGGTTGGCAAACGGCGTGCGGCGGCCGTTAAACCAGTCAAGCACCAGCGGCAGACTGTCGAGAGTCGGATTCGCCGCCCACGCGGTCGTTAAGTCAGACAGCAACGTTTTTTTCATCGCCGTAATCTGCGGTTTGAGTTCAGGATGTGCATTGCCGAGCTGAACCAGCGGCCAACTCAGCAGCTGGCTAAACCATGCGTACATGTCGCCAAACGCCGATTGTCCGGCCTCCATCCCGACCATCTCGGGCACCACGCTGCCGTCAACCTGGCCGCAGATACCGGCAATTGCCCGGTCACCCACGCGTTCTTTATCGGCGATTAAAATATCGCAGGTCGAGGTGCCGATGACTTTGACCAGCGTGTAGGGCTGCGCACCTGCGCCGACTGCGCCCATGTGGCAGTCAAACGCGCCGCCCGAAATCACAACGGTCGCGGGTAATCCGAGGCGCTGCGCCCATTCTGCGCTGATAGTGCCGACCGGTTTGTCGGCGGTTTGCGTGTCGATAAACAGCGGATAGGGCAAGTCATCGACCAGACAGCTATCCAGCGCGGCAAAGAATTCGCGTGGCGGAAAGCCGCCCCAGGACGGGTGCCAGAGCATTTTATGACCCGTGCTGCAACGTCCGCGCGCAATCTGCTGTGGCGCGGTTGTGCCCGAAAGCAGCGCGGGAACCCAGTCACACAGCTCGACCCACGAGGCCGCTGCCTCACGGACCGCGCTGTCCTGACGCGAAACGTGAAGGATCTTGGCCCAGAACCATTCAGACGAATACACGCCGCCAATGTAACGGCTGTAATCTGGGAAACGTCCGCTGCGGCACAGGTGATTTATCTCTTCGGCTTCGGCGATGGCGGTGTGATCTTTCCACAGCACAAACATGGCGTTGGGGTTATTGGCGAACTCTGGGAGCAGCGCCAGCACCTGTCCCTGCGCGTCGACGGGCGCGGGCGTTGAGCCGGTAGAGTCCACGCCGATGCCGATAATCTGCGCACTCAATTCGGGCCCAAGGCGGCTGACTACGTTTACGATGGCGCTTTCCATGGCCTCTATATAGTCAAGAGGATGGTGGCGAAACTGGTTTTTGCCCGCGTGGCAGTAGAGGCCTTCCTGCCAGCGAGGGTAATAGACCACGTCGGTATCTATCTCTTTGCCACTGTGGCAATCCACGGCCAGTACTCGCACCGAGTCACTTCCAAAATCCAGACCAAGAGCAATCGCACCTTGTGCCATGGTTCCTCTCCCTCGTGGTTATCGAATCGATCATTTTCAAAAGTCTAAGAAGTCGACGAACGTTTTCATTCGTGTTCCTACACATTCATACGAAAAGAATATCGCCGACTTTTGCTGTACCTAACGATAGGAGAGGCGGCACGGCGAGGGTGAGGAGGCATCTGCTGGAAGTATGTACTTTCCTGCTCCGTACAGGGGATATGTGAAGCCGGTCATAAACTGGCAGCTTGATGAAATTTGCTAAATATATGCACGGATTAGCTGCAATTTTAATTTGTGATAACGCTCTACATATTCATCGATTTTTCAGGCTAAAACTTACCTCGTCTTATCTCAATGCGCTTCTGTATTCGCTTCTGATTCCAGTAAGGAATGACATTAACACGAGGTTTATAGGCGTTTTTGATGGCGATTTACCCTACTGATAACGTTTTCATGACTGCGGCAATAACCGTGGGTAACAACAATAAAAAGTCGGAGAGCATCATGCATAAATTCACTAAGGCGCTGGCAGCAGTTGGACTGGCGGCCGTTATGTCACATTCGGCTATGGCAGCAGACGCCGAGAAATTAGGCTTTTTGGTCAAGCAGCCCGAGGAGCCGTGGTTCCAAACGGAATGGAAGTTTGCCGATAAAGCAGGGAAAGACCTTAATTTCCAAGTGATTAAAATTGCCGTGCCCGACGGCGAAAAAACCTTGAACGCCATTGACAGTCTGGCGGCCAACGGGGCGAAAGGCTTTGTTATCTGTACGCCAGACCCGCGTTTGGGGCCAGCCATTATGGCTAAGGCGCGCAGCTACAACTTGAAAGTCATTGCCGTTGACGACCAGTTCGTGAATGCCAAGGGCAAGCCGATGGAAGACGTGCCTTTAGTGATGATGGCGGCCGCCAAAATTGGCGAGCGTCAGGGGCAGGAGTTGTATAAAGAGATGCAAAAACGAGGCTGGAAAGTGGCTGATACCGGCGTGATGGCGATTACTGCCGATGAGCTGGACACCGCGCGCCGCCGCACGACCGGTTCGATGGATGCCCTGAAAGCCGCGGGTTTCCCAGCCGCGCAAATCTACAAGGTGCCGACCAAATCGAATGACATTCCTGGCGCCCTCGACGCTGGTAACTCACTGCTGGTGCAGCATCCTAACGTTAAAAACTGGCTAATTTTAGGCATGAATGACAATACCGTGCTCGGCGGCGTGCGTGCTACTGAAGGGCAGGGATTCAAGGCGCCAAACGTGATCGGTATCGGCATTAACGGCGTTGACGCGGTGAACGAACTGTCGAAAAAAGAGCAGACCGGATTCTACGGCTCGCTGCTGCCAAGCCCCGATGTTCACGGTTACAAAAGTATTCAGATGCTGAATGACTGGGTCACCAAAGGCGTGGAGCCACCGAAATTTACCGAAGTGACCGACGTGGTGCTGATCACGCGCGACAACTTTAAAACCGAGCTGGATAAAAAAGGCCTCGGCGGCAAATAGTAGGCCGGATGCGCGCCAGCTCGGGCGCATCCCTAATAAATTTTTAATCGACAAAGGGTTACCGCTATGTCTTCGCTTTCTTTAACCTCGTCCACTGTGCCCGCGCCGTCGCTGGAAGAGTTTGACCATCGCCAGCCTTATCTGACGTTTGACGGCATCGGCAAAACGTTTCCCGGCGTCAAGGCGCTGGATAACATCAGTTTCGATTGCTATGCCGGACAAATTCACGCGCTGATGGGCGAAAACGGGGCAGGAAAATCGACCCTGCTGAAGATCCTCAGCGGTAACTATTCGCCAACTCAGGGGCAAATTTTACTCAAAGGTCAGCCGGTGACCTTTACCCACACCACCGACGCGCTTGATGCGGGCGTGGCGATTATCTATCAGGAGCTGCATCTGGTCCCTGAAATGACGGTGGCCGAAAATATCTACCTCGGCCAACTGCCAAGCCGTCGTGGATGGGTCAATCGCAAGCTGCTGCGCTACGAGGCCAAGCTGCAACTCGAACATTTAGGGCTGGATATTGATCCCGATACGCCATTGAAATATCTCTCGATTGGGCAATGGCAGATGGTGGAAATCGCCAAGGCGCTGGCGCGTAATGCCAAGGTTATCGCCTTTGACGAACCGACCAGTTCGCTGTCGGCACGTGAAATCGAGCAGCTGTTTCGCGTCATCCGCGAGCTGCGTTCCGAGGGGCGCGTCATTTTGTATGTCTCGCACCGCATGGAGGAGATTTTCGCTTTGAGCGACGCGATTACCGTATTCAAAGATGGTCGTTATGTACGCACTTTCAAAGAGATGCAGCAGGTAAATCACGACATTCTGGTGCAGGCGATGGTCGGGCGCAACCTCGGCGATGTTTACGGTTATCAACCGCGCGCGCTGGGTGACGTGCGTCTTGAGTTGGATGAAGTTAAAGCGCCCGGCGTGAAAACGCCTATTAGCCTGACGGTAAGGCAGGGCGAGATTGTTGGCCTGTTTGGGCTGGTGGGGGCGGGCCGCAGCGAGCTGATGAAAGGGCTGTTTGGCGGAACGAAAATCACTTCTGGCCGCGTGCTGCTCGACGGCAACGTAATGAAAATCACCTCACCGATAGACGCGATTCGACAGGGCATCATGCTGTGTCCGGAAGACCGCAAAGCCGACGGCATTATTCCGGTTCACTCGGTGCGGGACAACATCAACATCAGCGCACGGCGAAAAAGCGTGAAGGCCGGGTGTTTGATTAACAACAGCTGGGAAGCGATTAATGCTGCAAAACAAATCACTGCGCTGAATATCAAAACGCCGGGTCCTGAACAACTGATTATGAATCTGTCGGGCGGCAACCAGCAGAAAGCGATTCTCGGACGTTGGCTTTCAGAGGAGATGAAAGTGATCTTGCTCGATGAACCGACGCGCGGCATCGACGTGGGCGCGAAACATGAGATTTATAACGTGATTTACGCGCTGGCAAAACAGGGCATCGCGGTGCTGTTTGCCTCTAGCGACCTGCCGGAAGTGTTAGGTCTCGCCGACCGCATTTTGGTGATGCGCGAAGGCGAAATAACCGGCGAACTCACTCACAGCGAAGCCACAGAGGAGAAGGCGCTGGGCATGGCGATGTTACGCACGCCAGAGCTGCATTAGTTTTCGAATGAAAATCTGTTGCTGAAAGAATTAACCGAATCTTTGGCACGACCTGAAAGCCTTATTTATACAGCACCAAAAACCTTTAAACCCAAACAGTCGCAAATGCCGCCAGCGGGCGGCCCGAGCAGGAGTGAGACGATGTCCAGTATGACAACCAATTCAACCAAACCCGAGCAGCCTAACGCCGCCGCACGCAGTGGGCAAAGCCTGATGCGTATCTGGGACAGCTACGGCATGCTGGTGGTGTTTGCCGCGCTGTTCCTCGCCTGCACGATTTTCGTGCCTAACTTCAGCTCCTTTATCAACATGAAAGGCCTTGGCCTGGCGATTTCGATGTCGGGAATGGTCGCCTGCGGCATGCTGTTTTGTCTGGCCTCCGGTGATTTCGACCTCTCTGTCGCCTCTGTCATTGCCTGTGCCGGTGTGACCACGGCGGTAGTGATTAATATGACCGAAAGCCTGTGGATTGGCGTCGGTGCCGGACTTTTGCTTGGCGTACTTTCTGGGTTGGTCAACGGTTTCGTGATTGCCCGTTTGAAAATCAACGCCCTGATTACCACTCTGGCGACGATGCAGATTGTGCGCGGTCTGGCTTACATTATCTCTGACGGCAAGGCGGTCGGCATTGAAGACGAACGTTTTTTTGAGCTGGGCTACGCCAATTGGCTTGGACTGCCCGCGCCAATTTGGATAACCGTGGGCTGCCTGATTGCCTTTGGTCTGCTGCTCAACAAAACCACCTTTGGTCGCAACACGCTGGCAATTGGCGGTAACGAAGAGGCGGCAAGACTGGCGGGTGTGCCAGTCGTCCGCACGAAAATCATCATTTTCGTTTTGTCGGGGCTGGTGTCGGCGGCGGCGGGCATTATTTTGGCCTCGCGCATGACCAGTGGTCAGCCGATGACCTCGCTGGGCTATGAACTGATCGTCATTTCAGCCTGTGTATTAGGCGGCGTTTCCTTGAAAGGCGGGATTGGCAAGATTTCATATGTAGTCGCGGGCGTGCTGATTTTAGGTACGGTCGAAAATGCCATGAACCTGCTGAACATTTCACCTTTTTCGCAATACGTGGTGCGCGGCATGATCCTGCTGGCGGCGGTGATTTTCGATCGCTACAAACAAAAAGCCAAGCGCGCAGTGTAAGCGATACCATTTTTTACCCCGCTGTGAAGGAAATTTGTCCATAAAGTGGCGTTTCCTTCACATTTCTTTAACACAAACGGGCAGTTATTTTATTGCCCGATAGAATGGTAGGACCAGGCGTGATGATTTTAGGAGGCTCGATGTATCACCGCATGATTCAGGACCAGCAGTCCAATCCGCTCCTTCCGGGCTACAGCTTTAATGCCTATTTGGTAGCCGGTATGACGCCGATTCTGGCCGACGGTCCGCTCGACTTTTCGATTGACCGCCCCGGCGGCATGAAAGGTTACATTCTTAATCTGACCGTCAAGGGCCAAGGCAAAGTGTTTGATGGTGAAGACACTTTCTACTGTAATCCAGGCGATCTGCTGCTATTTCCGCCGAAAGCGCGCCACCTTTATGCGCGTTCGGCCAACAGCGACTGCTGGTATCATCGCTGGGTCTATTTCCGCCCGCGCGCTTACTGGGCCGACTGGCTGGAATGGCATAGCAAAACGCGTGAAGTCGGACGCCTGTCGTTACCGAATAATACGCTGCTGCTGGAGTTCGATCGGCTGTTTGCCAATATTGAACAAACCCAAAAATCCGGGCGTCGATTTGGTGAAGAGTTAGGGATGAATCTGCTGGAACGTTTACTGCTTCGTGCCATGGAAGAGGACCCGCAGAGCCCGCAAAAAATCATGGACCCGCGCGTTATCGAAGCCTGCCAGTTTATTACCGGCAATCTGGCTGGAGAGCTGCGCATTGATGAGGTCGCGCGTCACGTCTGCCTGTCACCGTCGCGTCTCGCGCACCTGTTCCGCGAACAGGTTGGCATCAATATTTTGCGCTGGCGCGAAGACCAAAGGGTGATCCGCGCCAAGCTGCTGCTGCAAACGACGCAGGAGTCCATCGCGACCATTGGTCGCGTGGTGGGTTATGACGATCAGCTCTATTTCTCACGCGTGTTTCGAAAACGCGTTGGCGTTAGCCCGAGTGATTTCCGTCGTCGCAGCATAGAAATTAACTATCCGGCCAAGCCGTATCGCGAAAATGAAAACGCTGCCAGCTACAGTTTTTGATATCTTAAATTCGATAATTCATCTATTGATGTTCGATAATCGTTATTCCCTGATTTCACGTCAGATTTGTAACGAGTAATGATACAAAAAGGAAAAATTATGACAGCTGCACTTCGCGTTGGGCTTATTGGCTACGGATTCGCCAGTAAGACATTTCATTCTCCCCTTATTTCGGGAACGCCGGGCTTGGAATTGGCGGTGGTTTCGAGTAGTGATGCTTCGAAAGTCAATGCAGACTGGCCCTCGGTTCACGTTGTGGCCACTCCGGAAGAGGTCTTTGCCGATCCCACTATCGATTTGGTGGTAATACCAACTCCCAACACTACGCATTTCCCTTTGGCGCAGCAGGCGCTGGAAGCAGGTAAACACGTGGTAGTCGATAAACCTTTCACGGTAACGTTAGGTGAGGCGCGTTCGCTGAATATCCTCGCCGAGGAGCAGGGGAAGCTGTTATCGGTATTTCATAATCGCCGCTGGGACGCTGATTTTCTAACGATAAAGGCTTTGATTAAAGAAGGTTCGCTTGGCGAAATAGTCTATTTCGAATCACATTACGATCGTTTTCGTCCACAGGTGAAAACCCGCTGGCGTGAGTCTGCCGACCTTGGCAGCGGCATCTGGTACGATCTAGGTTCGCATCTGCTCGACCAGGCTCTGGAACTGTTTGGCGTGCCGGAGACTATCTATTCCGATCAGGCGAAAATCCGCCCGGGCGCTCAGGCGGTCGACTATTTTCATACGGTGTTGACCTATCCACGTAGCCGAGTCGTGTTACATGCCTCCGTATACGCCGCCGCCGAGACGCCACGCTTTGTATTACAAGGCGAAAAGGGCAGCTATGTAAAATTTGGTCTTGACCCACAGGAAGACCGGCTTAAATCGGGCGAACGCCTACCGCAGCCAGATTGGGGTTATGACATGCGCGATGGCGTGGTGACAATGAGCCACGATGAAGTCATGGCCGAAAAAACCTTGCTGACTATTCCGGGCAATTATCCGGCTTATTACGCGGGTGTGCGCGATGCCATTAATGGACAGGGTGAAAATCCGGTCAGTGCATCACAGGCAATAAAAGTCATGGAGCTGATTGAATTAGGTATTGAGTCGGCCCAGCAGCAGAAGGCATTGATCGTGCCTAAGTGATGTTAATCTTTGCAGATTTATGCGCCTGATATGAGTCAGGCGTTTTTATTTAAAAATCCCTTCACTTAATCATTAAAATATATCTTTGACATTTATAACTCCCCACAACTAAAGCTAAATTATATTTCTATATAAGAGCAATATACATATCACTTTTTATTATTCAATAAGAACCCGAGTTATTTGAAGTTAATTAAATTTAATTAAATAAAAACAATCAATGGCGAAGGATACCTAAACAATGAACGGTTTTTGATAGAATTATCTGGGAAATCGAGTAATTATTATAGGCGTATTCATTATAATTATTCTAACCTACTATTGGCGAGGTCATTGTGCCCATTAACGATATTACATCAAGCTTTCCTAACTCATCTAATTTAAACATTGTTCAATATTCTCAGCGCGCCTGTGACAAAGCTGAAAATAAGGGTAGGGTAACGCTATCAAACGTAACAAAATTATTGAATAGAATCGAATGCTCCGAGCACAAACTCTCTTCTTTTGAATTCAAAAGCATGAAGGCTAATCTGAAAAGAATCTCACAAATATTACCGGTCAAACCTAATAGAGCCAGTCTTGAAAAATCTCGATTAGTGGCTAAGTCATTGGAAAGGATAAATAAACAGCTGACCGTAGAGGCAGATAACGCCCTATTTAATGAGGCCAAAATGAAAGCGGAAGAGGAAATTAAAACCGCGCTATTCAAAATAATAAATCATATTCCCCAGTTAACCCAAAAATTAGCAGACTGTAAATTTTCTGTTCGTAATACTATTACCCAGCTGCCAACTGCGCTAATACAACAGCAAGCACGGCATTTTATCGATACGGAAAATTATTCAAAATTCGATGCGGACTCCGGCGTGGCTAAAGAGTTTTTCCCTACAAAATCGACTAAGGTACTAAAAGGGAAGGCCTATGTTTGGAAGTTCGAGCCTGATGATTCACTCTCTACCTGGACGTCACTCGGGAAAGAAGGGCCACTTTTAAAGTACGCGGAACAAGATTTATCTAAAGCTCGTGATTTTATTAAACAGGCAGAAATCTTGAAAGAGGTTGTAGCAGGCAAACTCGATTATACTGAACACACGAATGATCAAATCGCTATGTTGGCTTTTGCTGATTACTTAAAATAATGATGAATTAATTAACACGCTTAAATATGAGTGTTTGCAGATTCAAGTTATAAAAAAGGCCACATTAGTGTGGCCTTGATGGGAATATCTAACGAGCTGGTTAACCTTGAACTTTCACTCGGATACGCTGCTTATCGGCATCGCTCAGAAACGCCATGGTCAGGCCATTTTCCTGAGCCTGGCGGATTTCAGCAGGCGTTAAACCGGCGGCAGGAGCAGCGACGTTGTACTCGTGAGCAATTTCGATTCCCTGAACAGCAGGGTCATCGGTGTTGATTGAAGCAAGCACGCCGTGGCGCAAGAAGGCGGCCAATGGGTGTTTTTCCAACGAGGAAACGGTGCTGGTCTGAATATTCGAGGTTAAGCAAGATTCAATGCCAATCTGGTGCTTGAACAGGAAGTCCATCAGCTCAGGATCTTCGGCTGCTTTCACACCGTGGCCGATACGCTCTGCCCCAAGTTCGCGGATTGCCTGCCAGATGCTTTCTGGGCCGGCCGCTTCACCCGCATGGACCGTAATGCGCCATCCGGCGTCGCGTCCGCGATTGAAATGGTCAAGGAACAAGCTGCCCGGGAAGCCTAATTCGTCACCGGCGAGATCTAGCGCGGTGATGCCGTCTTTGTGTGCCAGCAGGCCGTCGAGTTCTTGCACGCAAGCATCTTCACCAAATGTCCGGCTTAAGATCCCTATCAAATTGACATCAATATCGTGGTCACGGCAGCCGCGACGAACGCCATCAATCACGGCTTCGACGACACCTGCAATCGGCAGCTTGTGGTTCATCGCCATATAATAAGGCGAAAAACGCAGCTCGGCGTAATGTAGACCCGCTTGAGCGGCATCGGCCACATTTTCCTGCGCAACGCGGTGACAGGCATCGAGAGAACCTAATACCGCTACACCCCAATCCAGTTTTTGCAGGAAGCTCACCAAATCAGGTTCGGTTTTGGTTACTTGCACGTGAGGACGCAAAGTCTCGAGATCGTTGGCGGGCAGGGTAAGATTAAATTGACGACCTAAGTCGAGGATAGTTTGGGCGCGAATGTTGCCATCAAGGTGGCGGTGAATATCAGTAAGCGGAAGTCGAGAGTCAATCATTGGCAGCACCCATTTGTGTCGATAAAGTGCAAAGTATTATAGCGTTTTTGATGGGAGCTGGCACTGGGTAGTCGATTAACTGCTGGAATTGCATCCCAAATGGTCAACCAGAAGGCATTGAGGAGAATAAAAAACGGCGCAAAGTGTTAACTCTGCGCCGTGATGACAATGTTTCTGTTAATTATCTATCTACAAACTAATTATCTTCGAACAATCTGTCTACAAACAATCTATCTACAAACAGGCTGTCCATAAACAATTTGTCGACAAACATCTGTCTACAAACTATTGCGCGGGCTGAGCCGGTGCGCCAGGAATTGTAGGTACAACCGGTACAGCCGGAGAGGCTGGCGTTTCAGGCTGTGCTGGCGCGGTCGCCGCAGGAACCTGTGGACCGCCAAACACGCCGAAGAGACCCGCGAACTGTTGCAGACTCATCTTCTGACCGTTCAAATCAACCTGATTATCGGCGAAATGGAAGGTGCTGGTGATGGCATTATCTTTCAACGTCGTAATTTTGAACATTTGACCCATCGCGGCCAGACCCTGAACCTGCTGTTTAGCCAGTTTTTCAGCGTCGTCGCCGGTGTAACCTTCAACCTGAGCAATCTGCGTGGTCATCTGCGTCGCCATATCCAACGGGATATTTAGCTTGGCATCAATGTTGTTCACTAACTGTGAAATCAGCTGGTCTTGCGTTTGCGCCGTGGAAGGTGCAGCAGCAGGATCTTTCAGGTCCAGCTTCAGGGTAAAGGTGCTCTCACCCTTGCTGTTTTTCCAGCTTAGCGGATCGATAGTGATGCTCGGATTGCCTTTCAGCAAGATTGGCAATTTCGACAGCAGCAGGGCTGTGATCTGTTGTTGATAAACTTCCGGAGCCAGCTGTTGCGACTGCTGCATCAGCTGCATGCCTTCTTTATTATAGCTGTCGCCAAATTCTTTAACTGCCTGCTCGTCGAGACGGTCAAGCTTGATACTCAGCTTGCCGGAGCCAAAATCAGCGCCCTGAATTTTCAGAGAGTCGAGCGAGTAATCAATCTGGCCCTTGAGATTCTGCTGATCTTCATCAAAATTGGTGTTCATTTTCAGGCCAGCCAGCTGTGCAGCCTCTTTGCCATCAATGTTCACGCCAATGTTATCGACGTTTAGACCGCCTTTGCCAAGCGAAACATCAAACTTGCCTTTATGCGTGTTGGTTTTGAGATCAACACCGCTCAGGGTCACTTTTTCAAGCTGGCCCCACTGGTTTGGTGAGGTAAAGGCGAGGCTGCCTGTTTTGGCATCCAAATCGACCTGCTTCATATCTTTCGCGACGTCGAGATTGATGGTCCCGCCCGCAAATTCTAACTTGCTGGTGTTTTTCTGATAGTTGATTGGCAGTAAATCAACCACTGACGCGGTGTCGCCGCCGTAACCAATACGTGTGTCGGCAACAACCGGCGATTTACCCTGCGTCAAATCAAACAGACCTTTTACTGTCGCCGTGTTTTGCAACTCGGAATGAACGGACGCCATGCTTGGGATCAGATTGAATTTTTTAAGCTGTGCGGCGGGGAAAGGGCCGTGATCGATGGTTTCGATAAACGCCACTTCATCACCCTGTTGCAGCATGCTGTTCGGAGCAGTGCCGTCGGGTTGCACCACAAAACGTGCACGGCTGCTGAAGATACCGCGATGGAAATCTTGATAAACCAGCTTGGCTCCAGACTGCGGATAATGTGTTTTCAGCTGCGTGTTGGCATCGGCAACAATGTCACCCATATGTTGCTCGAGCATTTTTCCTGTGTACCAGGAAGCGCCTGTCCAGGCTGCGCCAAGTACGACTATGACGCTTACAGCGACTAACGATTTTTTCATAGTTCTGTTCATCCTTTTTAACTACGTTCTGAAAACTTTCAATAAATGAGTCTAAAGATAAGTCCATCAAGCGTAACAAGTTTAGCAGCAAATATCACGAAAGCTGGTTAAACACCCGGGCAACGCGGCCATTTCCACTAACGTTGACCGGCGAGTCGACGGCCGGAATAAAGCACGATTCGCCCGGATGCAGCACCACTTGCTGGCTAGCATTTTGCAGTATCGTTTGGCCTTCGATACAAAAGACAATCGCTGCGCTTTGCTGTGAAAACGACTGCGGTTCGGCACTCAGGCTATGTATGGCAAAGGCAAAATCTTCAACCGGGATAGGAAATACCAGCGTGTTATCATGCTGTTCGGGCTGGGTCAGCAAGGTGTCGGCGGGCTTGGACTCGAATTTGAGATTAGCCACCAGCTCTGGAATATCGATATATTTAGGCGTTAAACCCGCGCGTAACACGTTGTCGGAATTAGCCATCACCTCAAGCGCGACACCTTTCAAATAAGCGTGCGGCGTTTCGGCATACAGGAACATCGCTTCACCCGGCTGTAACTCAATCACGTTGAGCAGCAGGGGTGAAAACAGGCCGCTGTCATCAGGATAATGTTCGGCAATGCTGCGAATCGTTTCCCAAGGTTCGCCATGTTGACTCTGTAGGGCGTTTTTCAGAATATCCAGCGCCAACGATTTTTCTTCATCTTTCATAACCAGCAGCGCGGTAAACAGGGCTTTCAAATGGGCCATGTCCGGATGCGAAAGAAAATGGGCAATATCGGGATGCGCGCCTGAAACCGGCTGAAGCAGCGACTGAATCTCGCTTAATTCACGAAAGCCGTTGATGGCAGAAAAAGGCGTAAGCGCATAAACCAACTCGGGTTTATGGTTGGCATCTTTATAGTTTCGTTCGGCAGCGTCGAGCGGAATTCCCGCCTGATTTTCCTTATCGAAACCTACCACGGCGTTGCTTTTACTCGGATGCACCTGAATCGAAAGCGGCTGATCGGCGCAAAGCACCTTAAACAAAAACGGCAATTCACCAAAGCGCGCGGCCACTTTCTCGCCGACATTATCGGCCAGATTCTGCTGGATAACGTCGCGCAAAGAGAGCGTATTGCCCGCTGAATTTTCGACTTTTGACGGGCTTTTCGGATGGGCGCCCATCCACAGTTCAGCCATCGGTTGTCCCTGAGGATTGCTGATACCGTAAAGGCGAGTCAGCGCGTCAACGCTTCCCCACGCATAATTTTGAACACTGTTATGCATCTTTTGCATTAAATTTATCCGTTGTGACAGTGAAAATGCGAGTTAATAAACAATGAGTAAAGTCGATTTAGCAACATCTGCCAGATTATTCACAACATCTCGGAGATTATCGACAGCAACAGCCAAATAATTATCAACATCTACTATATAAAAAGTGCGGTCACTGGCAAATCACATAATTCCCAAAGCATGTCATTAACCTTATGTATATAATTGCCTATCCGTCGGCACAGCCTTGGGAGCGTCGTCGGTACCCTGCAATTTTAAATTTTATTGAAGAACCCGCGTAAGGAGACAGTAATGGCAGCTCATCGCATTGAAAAAGACTCAATGGGGCCGATTGAAGTACCGGCAGATAAGCTTTGGGGAGCACAAACTCAGCGTTCACTAGAGCATTTTCGTATCTCTTCAGAAAAAATGCCCACCGCGCTAATTCATGCTCTTGCTCAGACCAAACGTGCCGCAGCGAGCGTCAACATGGACTTAGGTTTGCTCCCAGCCGATCGTGGTAATGCAATTATCGCCGCCGCCGACGAAGTTCTCGCCGACAAACACACCACCGAATTCCCGCTTTCAATCTGGCAGACCGGTTCCGGTACCCAGACCAACATGAACATGAACGAAGTGCTCGCCAACCGTGGCAGCGAAATTCTTGGCGGCGAACGTGGCGAAGGTCGTTTGATTCACCCTAACGACGACGTGAATAAAAGCCAAAGCTCCAACGACGTTTTCCCAACGGCCATGCACGTGGCTGCCGTGGTTTCTGTTCAACAAGACCTGATCCCAGAATTAAAAGCGCTGCATAAAACGCTGTCTGATAAAGCTGAAGCTTTCAAAGATATCGTTAAAATTGGCCGTACTCACCTGCAAGACGCCACGCCGCTGACTTTAGGTCAGGAAATTTCCGGCTGGGTCGCCATGCTCGGACATAATCTGGTTCACATCGAAGCTAGCCTTCCGCATATTGCCGAACTGGCGCTGGGCGGCACCGCCGTGGGCACCGGTTTGAACACGCATCCGGAATACGCCGTTCGCGTGGCCAAAGAAATCGCCAGCCTGACCGGTCAGCCTTTCGTGACTTCACCGAACAAATTCGAAGCACTTGCAACCTGTGACGCGCTGGTTCACGGCCACGGTTCGTTAAAAGGCTTGGCTGCATCGCTGATGAAAATCGCCAACGACGTGCGCTGGTTGTCTTCCGGCCCACGTAGCGGCATCGGCGAAATTTCGATTCCTGAAAACGAACCGGGCAGCTCGATCATGCCGGGTAAAGTCAATCCAACGCAGTGTGAAGCCATGACCATGCTGTGCGCGCAGGTGCTGGGCAATGACGTTGCGGTAAATATCGGCGGCGCTTCGGGCAACTTCGAACTGAACGTGTTCCGTCCGATGGTTATCCACAACTACCTGCAATCTATTCGCCTGCTGGCCGATGGTATGCGCGGATTCAACGAGCACTGCGCGATTGGCATCGAGCCAAACCGCGATCGTATCACGCAGCTGTTAAACGAATCCTTGATGCTGGTCACCGCATTGAACACTCACATTGGTTATGACAAAGCGGCAGAAATTGCCAAGAAGGCGCATAAAGAGGGGCTGACTCTGAAAGCCTCCGCGCTGAAACTGGGCTACCTCACCGAAGAACAGTTTGATGAATGGGTTCGTCCAGAAGAGATGGTCGGATCAATGAAAAGCTAGGTTTTCAAAGACCCTAACTTTTTATAGACCCTAAGTTTTTAGCGAAAACAAACTGTTAAACGATAAATCAGGCTCTGCTTTTTTAGGCAGAGCTTTTTTTATGGCCGGATTTCAAACCGGCTGATCCGTATATAAATGCAGACGTTTTATCAGCAAGTTTAATCGTTGCGACTCCGGCTTGTATTTGTGTTTAACGGCGGCGGCATCGTAATCCGTTAACTCGCCCATTTTTGGGATCTGCAAGACAGGCTCGCGCGGACAAAGCACAATAAATGGCGAAGGGCAGGGATGTTGCACCTGTTTCTGACTATTTTGATACCACACGCGGGCGATCGGCTGAACTTTAACCGGACGTTTAATTTTCAAAATGGCGTGTTCCGGCACTCTTTTAACATCCATGATTTCGCGGGTCACATTTTGCTGCCACTGTTCGCGCGTATAAGGCGGCACGGCGCGCCCGGCATTGAGGCTCTTTTCAAGCTTTTGCAGCAGCTCATCGCGACTCAGATTTTTAATGATGTGCTTGTTTGCCCAGCCAAATCTCACTGAGTCAGGCTCATAAAGCACATTAATCGCGCGGTAGGCGTTGAGGGTGATAAGACCCCGCAGCTGGCTATGAACAAATTCAAAACGCTGTTCGGGAGCTAAGCCTGACTCAACGGTGATTATCTGCTCCAACTCGCTTTTTAGCTTATTCACCTCCTGAATCAGTAGTTTAGCGGCCTGATATTCAGAGGGGTCGACAGCGTAGCACAGCGCGCCGGGTAATCTGACGGCCGCTTTGCTGCTGATATTTTCGCGATTGTGATGAATAAACAGCTTCTGAAAATGCTGCATCGCCAGCTGGTGGGCCTCTTCACCTTGATGAGGCGTGACGTGGATAATCGATGCGGGGTCCTCTTCGGCTCCTTTCTCGATTTCAGGCAGTGAAAATACCCGCCCCTGCAGCAGTTCGAGCTGATTTAGAAACCGCGTCAAATCAGCCGTCGACAGCTCCAAATCCTTGAAGCATTCATTCATCCGCAACTTCAAATCGTAGCTTGGCATTCACCCTCCTTATTAGTTACAACATATATTTTATATTATTAAATGAATTGGTGCATCCTTCGGCTCAAGATTTCGCCTTTAATTGCAGAAAATAGTTTATTAGCCTTGCAATAAAAAAAGGTGATCACTTACAAAGCCTCATTAATTTGGACGACGTATTTTTAAGGCGTTTAGTTTAAAAGCTGAACAGTTTATAAGGTGAGTCAAAACACCTTATCGAAACGCCTCAATCAGACGCTGTATGAACAGCCGCGTTTTGGTATTAACATATTTTGCATTTGGCGTGATGGCATGAATAGGAAGCGCAGGGCAAGCATAGTCCGTAAGTAGCTGAATTAAATTGCCTTTCTTTAGCTCATTGGAGAATACAAAATCAGGACCGTACGCGATGCCTGCATCCGCCAAGGCGACTTCCAGCAAAATTGCGGTGTTATTAGCCATAAAGCGGCAGTCACTTTTAACGATGGTGGTTTCACCCCATTCATCAATGAAGGTCCAGGGCGTGGTCGTTAATGGTGCGGAGTAACCAATAAGCGTATGCGACTGAAGGTCGGCGGGGGAAACGGGCGGCGGATTACCCGCTAAATAACCCGATGATGCGCAGGCGAGCAGCGAGGTACTGCCAATTTTGCGGGCCACAAAATCGGAATCTTTGAGATTACCGACCCTTATCGCGACGTCGATGCCTTCCTCAACTAAATCGACAAAACGGTCCTGTAACTGCAACGAAATATCTACGGCGGGATAATCAGCCATAAATTTTGCGATTAACGGCCCTAAAAAAAGAGTGCCAAAGGTTATCGGCGCCGCAATGCGCAGCGTACCTCGTGGCGCATCGTGGATGTCGGCGGCTTCTTTATTAGCCTCGGCGAACTCTTCAAGCAGCCTTTTACTCCGTTCAAAATAGCGCAACCCGGCATCCGTTAGGTTAAGCCGCTGCGTGGTTCGTTCAATCAGTCTTGCAGAAACATGTTGCTCCAGCGATGACAAATAGCGCCCGGCCATGACGGCAGAAATCCCCAGCCTCCGCGCCGCCGCCGCAATGCTTCCTTCCTCGACCGCCGCCACAAAAACGTTGAGCTCAGTAAATCGGTCCATTTGCCTTCCTATATACGTAGAGTATGTATCCCATACACTTTTGACTATATTCCCTATCTTGATGCAATCCGGCAAGATCTCTCTCATTCGAAATGAAGGTTAACTGAGCGAGATGGATGATGAAAATGATGGCTAATCACACTGAATTGAATGTTATAGATTCCGGTGAAGGGGAAACCGCGTTGATATTCCTGCACTTTTGGGGCGGGTCGTCACAAACGTGGAATCAGGTGGTGGCGCAGCTTGGCGATGAGTATCGTTGTATAAGGATTGATGCCCGAGGCGCAGGTTTATCTGCGGCCCCGGTGAGTGGGTACAGCACTCATGACCACGCAAAGGATACGCTGGCGGTAATAAAGGCTTTAAATTTAAGCCGTTATATTATTATTGGCCATTCTATGGGGGGCAAAGCCGCACAGCTCATTGCCAGTACAAACCCAACAGGGTTACAGGGCGTGGTTTTGGTGGCCTCTTCGCCATTAGTGCCTATGAACATTGGAGACGAGCAGCGCGAAATGATGAGACAGGCTTACGCCAGTCGTGAGGCTGTGAACTGGACGGTTGAAAATGTATTAACTGCCGACAACATCACGGAGGAAGCGCTGGAGCAGCTTGTGCAAGATACCACCCAAATGAATCCTCGCGCGGTTAACGGTTGGCTTGATGTCGGATCAAAAGAAGACTTACACCACGTGGCCGCTAGCATTACGGCGCCCGTGTTAATTATGGCGGGAGAGTTGGATAAAGTGGATCCGGTCGAGGTAGTTAAGCAGCATATCGCGCCTGCTTTTCCGGCCGCGCCGGTGCATATTTTATCTGGAAAAGGCCATTTGCTGCCTCTCGAAGCCCCACAACAGGTTGCGGGGCTCATCAAAGAGTTTATTCAAACGCGCGCAATTTTAGACTCAGGCAAATGCATTAATTGGTAACCAATGCCGATGGCGATAACCAGCATGACGCAGATGTAACCCGTAATCCCGGCCCAGCCAAAGTTATGCCAGAATACGCCACCCAAGGTTCCGGCCACGCTGGAACCTGCGTAATAGCAGAACAGATATAAGGAAGAGGCCTGACCCTTTGCGCGACGGGCGCGTTTGCCAATCCAGCCGCTGGCGACAGAGTGCGCCGCGAAGAAGCCGCCGGTCACCATCGCCATACCGATGAAAATCAGCCACACTGGCGAGAAGGATGAGAGCAAAATGCCTGCCAGCATCAGAAGTAACGCGCCAATTAATACCGGACCACGGCCATAAACCGCAGTCAGCGCGCCCGCTTTCGGCGAACTGTAGGTGCCCATCAAATAAGCGATAGACAAGATACCGACAATCGCCTGGCTCATATGATAAGGCGACGCCAACAAACGATAACCAATGTAATTAAACATGGTCACGAAGCTACCCATCAAAAGAAAACCTTCGGCAAACAGCAGCGGCAGTCCGCTATCGCGCCAGTGTAATTTGAAATTGATAAACAGCTTGCGCGGTTTCAAAGAGCTGGCGCGAAAATGACGGGAAGGCGGCAAAATTTTCCAGAACATGCTGGCGGAAAGCAGGGCAAAAATACCGATAATCGCTATCGCCACCCGCCATGAAACGAAATCGGTCAGCACGCCGGTAATCAAACGCCCGCTCATACCGCCAATTGAGTTGCCGCTGATATACAGACCCATCGAAAAGGCGACCACGCTAGGGTGGATCTCTTCACTGAGGTAAGTCATCGCGACGGCGGCCACGCCACTCAACGACAGCCCAACCAGCGCGCGCATCACTAAAATCGACTGCCAGCTGGTCATCACCGAGCAAATCAGCGTAAAGAGCGCCGCCAGCATCAGGCCTACTACCATGACATTTTTACGGCCCACCGCGTCGGAAATTGGGCCGGTAAACAGTAATCCGATAGCCATCAAGCCCGTGGCCGCCGAAAGAGACAGGCTGCTGGCCGCTGGCGACACACCAAAATCTTGTGAAAGAACCGGCATGATCGGCTGCACACAATAGAGCAGGGCAAACGTCGCCAAACCCGCAGAAAATAGCGCGAGCGTAACGCGAATAAATTGCGGTGTGCCGCGCTTGATATAAATCCCTTTAACTTGCGGTGCGGTCTGCTGAGCTGGAGTGTGCAGTTCGTCATCGTTTACCGAATGGCCTGCCGCAGTGTTTGCGGGCTGCCGACGTGTGGAGGTCACGTTAGGTCCTTTTTAAATTTATAAAATGGTATGCAGGAAATGTGGATGGGCAATAGATTTACGCAATCGAATGAAAATCGATAATCAAAACGACATCGATATTCAAAACGGAAAGCTTGGCCTGCAAAAAATTTTACTCAGGTTTAAATCTATTATCTAATATATTAATTACGCTGTTTTGATACTTTAAAGATATCAATGAGGATCCTGTGCACAATATCGAATTACGCCATTTGCGTTACTTTATCGCCGTGGCAGAAGAGCTGCATTTTGGCCGCGCGGCGGAAAAACTCAATATCTCTCAACCGCCCCTGAGCCAGCAAATCCAATCTTTAGAAACTCAAATTGGCGCAGTTCTGCTTTACAGAAACAATCGCACCGTGCGCCTGACGCAGGCTGGCGAAATGTTTTTAAAAGAAGCGAAAAGTATTGTTGGTAAGGTGCAGGATGTTTCCGAGCAGGCGGCGCGCATTCATCGCGGCGAAGAAGGGACACTGACCATCGGCCTGACCTCGTCTGCGCCGTTCGTGAAGAAAATCTCGCGCACTTTTCAGCGTTTTCGGCTGGCCCATCCGCAGGTCAATATTCGCATTGAAGAGATGAACAGCAAGCAGCAAATCGACCCGTTGGTTAAGGGGAAGTTTGATTTAGGCGTCATGCGCAATGGCGTGCTGCCAGACGTTTTGCAGCATCACGTCCTGCACACGGGGCCGCTGGTTGCCGTAGTGCCCGAAAATCATCCGCTTACCGAATTGCCGCCCGGCGAATTGACCCTCAGTCATCTGGCCGATCAGCCTTTCGTATTCTTCTCGAAAGATGTTGGCACCTCGCTTTACGACGATATTCTGCAACGTTTAGCGCACGCCGGAATTACCCCCTTTATCACGCAGGAAGTCGGAGAGGCGCTGACGATTATCGGGCTGATATCCGCAGGTTTGGGGGTGTCGATTTTACCCGCCTCCTATAAACGTATTCAGGTCGATGGCGTGAAATATCTTTCCTTCAAAGATGAGCAGGTCAATACCCAGGTTTGGTTGGTCAGTCATCGCCATCGGCCACTCTCTGCACCCGCGCTGACGCTGGCGCGAATGTTAATGGAGGATGAGGCTAAATCGTGAAGTTAAAAGGTGAGATGTTGAAAACTGAGAAATTTAAGACTCAGTTAATATGAGATTAACGAGGCGGAATTGTGGGCAAATTTGCTGACAAAACGCAGTAATATGTGCTCTAAATCACATATCGAATCAAATAGTTGAGGATATGTGACAAAAACGGCTTATAACCTTTACTCTTTATTTCGGAGCGCGAAAAATAACGAGGCAAGTTGAGTGATAGTGGAAGGGCAGCCGGGTCATATCGATCAGATAAAACAAATCAATGCCGGTACCGTATACCGACTAATAGACCAGTTTGGTCCAATTTCCCGTATCGAACTTTCTAAAAAAGCTCAGCTCGCACCGGCCAGTATTACGAAAATAGTTCGCGAGTTGGTGCAGGCTCATTTGGTGCAAGAGACTGAATATCAGGAGCCTGGCAGTCGAGGCCGTCCGGCGATTGGCCTGATTCTTGACACCAAAGCGTGGCACTTTTTATCTGCGCGCATCAGCCTTGGCACTTTGACGCTCAGCCTGCGCGATCTCAGCAGCAAGCTAGTAGCAGAAGACCAGCTGCCACTGCCCGCCGAAGGTCCCGAGACTTTTCTCGAGCGCTTTTTTGCCCTTATCGATCAATTCTTTATCCGACATCAAAAACTGCTTGAGCGATTGACCGCCATCGCGATTACGCTGCCCGGCGTTATTGATGCGTCGCAGGGCGTGATTCAGAAAATGCCTTTCTATCCGGTAGAAAGCGTGGCGATAGGTCCGGCTCTGGCCGAGCGCAGCGGGTTGCCCGTTTATGTGCAGCACGACATTGCCGCGTGGACCAAAGCCGAATCACTTTATGGCGCCTCGCGCGGTTTTCAGAACGTCATTCAAGTGGTGATTGACGACAACGTCGGCGCAGGGGTGATTACCGGCGGGCAAATTCTGCACGGCCGTACCAGTAGCGTGGTCGAAATTGGTCACACGCAGATTGATCCCTACGGCAAACGCTGTTACTGCGGCAATCACGGCTGTCTCGAAACCTTGGCCAGCATCGACAATATCCTCGAGCTGGTCAAAGAGCGCTTAACACTCACGCCGAATTCCCTCCTCAATAATCAGCCGGTTACGGTTGAAACACTCTGCGACGCGGCTAATCGAGGCGATGCGTTGGCGCGCGACATTATCATCGGCGTAGGTCAAAACGTAGGCCGAATTGTTGCCATTATGGTTAACCTGTTTAATCCGGAAAAAATCCTGATTGGTTCGCCGCTTAATCTTGCCAAATCAACGCTGCATCCGGCGATAATGTCCTGTATTCAACAACAGTCGCTGCCGGCTTACAGTGAACACATTCAACTTGAATCCACCTATTTTGACAACCACGGCACCATGCCCGGCGCGGCGCTGATTAAAGATGCGCTGTATAAAGGTTCGCTGCTGGTGAAGTTGCTGCAAGGTTAATGTTTCACCGGTTTCGGCAAACTGATTGTTCCCATTTACAAATAAGGCTGTAACACCGTCTTCACCTGATAAAACATTGCGCTAACGCAAACTGTTCCACCGTGGCTTCCCCTAGACTCGAACAATATTTAGTCGATTTCGACGGATCATCGTGCCGCTAACTCATTGGTTTTGATGATGACATGGAATTATTCGGGAGCAGAATGAATATGTTAACGCAGGTATTTGTTACGGGTACAGATTCGCGCGTCGGGAAGACAATCGTTTCCCGCGCATTGTTACAGGCGATGGCGGCGCAGGGAAAAACGGTTTTAGGCTATAAACCGATCGCCACCGGCAGTCAGGCGCTGGCCGACGGCGTACGCAATCAAGACGCCGTCACGCTCCAGCACTCTTCTTCTGTTGCGTATCCTCTCGCCAAAATCACTCCTTTTGCCTTATCCGATGAAGAAATTTTCACCAGCGAACTGCCTTCCGACCTGTTCATTCGCATGACTGACGGCCTCTACTTTTTACAGCAGGGCGCGGATACCGTAGTGGTTGAAGGCTGCGACGGCTGGAGAACGCTGGTCTCGCCGTTACAATCTTATTCAACCTGGGTCATTGAAAACCGGCTGCCGGTGATACTGGTGGTTGGCATTCAGGAGGGCTGCGTCAATCAGGCCTTGATGACCGCGCAGTCGATAATTGCCGACGGCGTCGAGCTGGTCGGCTGGGTCGCCAACCGAATAAACCCGTGTCTGGCACACTATGCCGAGACTATCGCCGTGTTGGCGCAAAATATCCACGCGCCGTTACTGGGTGAAATTCCGTATCTGCCACGCGCAGAATCTCGAGAGCTATCGCAATATCTGGATCTTTCTGTGCTCTAAATGCGTTCGGCGCAGGGCATTTTCTCCTCGGCTGGTATACTCATTGGCAACAGAATGAACGGCTAATTGCAGAGGAGAACGGCTATTACTTCCAATACTTTACCCGATATTCACGTCGACAGTCGGCATCGTCCGCTGGTGCTGACCGCCTGTATGCTGTCGATGTTTATGGCGGCGGTTGAGGTGACGATTGTCGCAACCGCAATGCCGACGATTATTGCCGACCTCGGCGGGTTTAATTTGCTGGGCTGGGTTTTTGCTATCTACCTGTTAACTCAGGCGATTACAGTGCCTATCTATGGCCGACTTGCCGATCTATACGGCTGTAGACGCATGTTTTTTATCGGCACGTTGCTGTTTCTGCTGGGGTCGGTACTCTGCGGGTTCGCGCCGTCATTAACATGGATGATTGCCTTCCGTGCCTTGCAGGGGTTGGGCGCGGGGGCGATTACGCCCGTGGCGACAACGTTGATTGCCAATATTTATGGCCCGCACGAACGAGCGAAAGCGCAGGGCTATTTGAGTAGCGTGTGGGGCGTGTCGGCGATTATCGGCCCGCTGCTTGGCGCGTTTATCGTCCAGCATTTCCATTGGTCAATTGTCTTCTGGATAAACCTGCCGATCGGCCTTATCGCGATGGTTATTTTGGCGCGCTATTTACCTGCCGACGAGGCCAAAAAGCCGCATTCGCTGGATCTCGCGGGCACTGCGCTGCTGTCGTTAAGCGTGGCGGCACTGTTACTGGCGCTGTTGCAGGCCGAAGTATTGGGCTATTACTCGCTGCTGCTGATCGCCGTTGCCGTGGCTGCCGCGCTGTGGCTGATTCGACAGGAGCGACACGCGCCAGAGCCCCTGTTTCCACTGTCATTATGGCAAAGCAAAATTGTGGTGGCGTCAAACGTCGGCGGACTGATTCTGGGTGCCAGCATGATGGGCATTAGCGCCTTTTTGCCGACTTACGTGCAGGGCGTGTTGGGCGGATCCCCTTTACAGGCGGGCACCACGCTGGCATTGATGTCGATTGGCTGGCCGTTGGCAAGCACCTTGAGCGGCCGACTTATGGCGGCGACCTCGTACCGTTTTACCGTTTTTATCGGCGCGCTGTCGCTGGTCGCGGGCAGTTTGGCTTTGCTGCTCTTGTCTCCTGATTCGGGACTTTGGTGGGCGCGATTGGCCTCGTTTTTAATCGGCTGCGGAATGGGGCTGTGCAATACGACCTTTATTGTCTCGGTGCAAAACTCCGTTGACGCCTCCGTGCGCGGCATTGCGACTGCCTCGACGCTGTTTACCCGCATGCTGGGTTCGGCCATTGGCACCGCGTTGCTTGGCGCGACCCTGAATCTGAATTTGCAGCATCGACTGCCTTCTTTGAGCGATCCTGTGCAAACGCTGATGGAAAAATCACGGCGACAGCAGCTATCCGAGCACGATCTCCACCATATTGTCGAGCAGGTTTCAGCCTCGCTGCACTGGGTATTTATTCTGGCCGCCATCATTGCGGTGATAGTTTTTGCCGCCGTTTTGCTGGTTCCGCATGGCGACAGGCCAACAAAAAAGGCCTGAACGAATTAGTGTTCAGGCCTTGGTGAGACAGTTGCCGATAAAGACGAAACCGTCGTCAGTTATTGCGCCGTAGCGTCTTGACTGGTGCCGGTCTTCGGACTGGCCGTCGATTCATCGCCACTGTTCGAGAGCTTGGTATAAACGATTTTCTGCGTGTCGTTGTCACAGTGACCTACAACCTGTCCGCCAGCCTGATCCGCCTGATCGTTGGCGACAATATCCAGCTTGAAGTTGGACTCGGGTAAGCCGTTTGCCACAATTTTCTGCGTGATATCCGCTTTAACACTGTCACAGGAAGCCATCGCGGCCAGCGGAGACAGAGACAATAAAGTCAAACCTACCAATAAAGTCTTATTCATGATTTCGTCCTTATTTGAAAAGCATGTGCTTAAAGCGTAGCCGTTAATTGCCAATTTTCAATAGATTAAGGTGCCAGCAGCTGGGTTCCGGTGCGGCGATTCAGGCAGCGCTCGGTGGTGGGTTCCCAATAGGCGTTAACGTTGGTACTGGCGTTGCAGCGATCGCGCAGTGCGGTGGCGTTATCATATTTCTGATTATCTTTCTGCTCGCGATTGATTCGCTGTTCGCGCAGGGTGCGGGTCGCATTCCACTGTTCTTTGCTTTGACGTGCTTCCTCAGTGCTCAATGCGCTGTCACCATTGCTACCAAAAACGCAGGTTCCGCCAGCACAGTTGGTCGCGGCATGGGCCGAAACCTGCCAGGTTCCGGAAAGCACCAGCAGGGCGACAGGCAGCATCTTGCGCAGCAGTCGAGACATAACGATTGTTTTCATTGGTTCATCCTTATAGGTTTACACATCGCCAACGCGATTCTTGAAATTATACCACTCCAGCCGTATACGTCACGTCGCGACAGGAAATCGGTTTATTGTTGATTGACTTATTATGTTCGACTTAATGTGTCGACCCTATTTGCTTGTATGGATACTCCCCGAAAATGTTAAAAACCACGCTGCTGTTTTTCCTCACCGCGCTGGCCGAAATCATCGGCTGTTTTCTGCCTTATCTCTGGCTGAGAAAGGGCGCCAACGTGTTGATTCTTTTGCCCGCCGCGCTCAGTTTGGCGTTATTTGTCTGGCTGCTAACCTTGCATCCAGCCGCAAGCGGACGCGTTTATGCGGCCTATGGCGGAGTTTACGTCATGACCGCGCTGCTGTGGTTGCGCTATGTCGACGGGGTAAAGTTGGCGATGACGGACTGGATTGGCGCGGGCGTCGCGCTGGCAGGCATGCTGATTATTATTTCTGGCTGGAAATCCTATTGATTCTTTTTAGGCCTTAATAAGGAATTTGGAGGTCTTAATAAGGAATTTAGACTCCTTAATAAGGATTCGACCGATAAAAATTGAAATAAAAAAGGCATCGCAAATTCGATGCCTAGTTTTTAACGGTCGGCATTTTACCTTGCCGTATCAAACGCTTGACTGATTACTCGTCGCGATTAACGCGCAAACCTGCCTGCGACTGGCTGACAGGCATCATCTCAATTGAATTGATGTTAACGTGCGCGGGCAGTGTTGCAGCCCAGAACACGGATTCGGCCACGTCTTCCGCCGTCAGCGGATTGGTTTTATCGTAAACCTGATCCACTTTAGCCTCGTCACCTTTGAAGCGCACGTTGGAAAATTCGGTACCGCCGCAGAGGCCCGGCTCGATGTTGGTTACGCGCACTTTGGTGCCGAAAAGGTCGGTGCGCAGGTTCAGGCTGAACTGGCGAACAAACGCCTTGGTTGCGCCATAAACATTGCCGCCGCTGTACGGCCAGCTGCCCGCGATGGAGCCGATATTTACCACGTGGCCAATATTGCGTTCGACCATGCCCGGCAATACGGCGCGAGTCACGTAAACCAGACCTTTGGTATTGGTGTCGATCATCGTTTCCCAATCGTCCAGCGAGGCTTTGTCGGCGGTTTCAATGCCGAGCGCAAGGCCCGCGTTGTTGACCAGCACGTCGATATTTTGCCAATCGGCAGGCAGGGATGCGATGGCGCGGTCGATTGACGCGCGATCGGTAACGTCCAGCTCGGTCACATACAGTGCGTCGCCGAGCTCAGCTTTTAAATCGTCCAAACGCGCTTTACGACGTCCGGTAGCGATAACCTGATGACCCGCATTAACAAATTTGCGGGCAATTGCCGCGCCAAAGCCGGCTGTTGCGCCGGTTACAAAAACAATCATCTGTGCTTCCTTAAAGAGTAAACCCTGAAAAAGGGTAAAGTGAACAACATACGAATGACCAAAACATCAATACCACAAGTCTGACACTCGCGACCAGACCTGTGATGCTGCACGTGGTTAGCTATCGTTTAAATTCGGTTTTAATCTTTCTTGGATAAATACGGGGCAATCAGTGAAAGATCGGCAGGCGAGAGCCTATCGCTGGCGGTTTGCGCCTGATGCCAATACGGATAAAGCAGTGGTGGCTGGCTAACCTTGTCGAGCCTTTCCAGCTCGTCAGCGGTTAGCGTAATTTGCGCCGCCAGCAGGTTATCCTTCAATTGTTCTTCACTGCGCGCGCCGACGATAACCGAGGTCACAACCGGTTTTGCCAGCAGCCAGGCGAGCGAAATCTGCGCCGCCGAAACGCCCCGCGCCTCGGCAATTTCCACCAGCACGTCGATGATATCGTAGAGTTTATTTTCATCGCGCACCGGCGGCTCGCCCCATTCGGCAAGATGACGGGTGCCTTCCGGCTGTGGCTGATTGCGGCGATATTTCCCGGAAAGCAATCCACCCGCCAACGGGCTCCACACCAGCACGCCCAACCCCTGATCGTGACTCACTGGCAGCAGTTCGTACTCCGCCTCACGCGCCTGCAAAGTGTAATGAATCTGCTGGCTGACAGGGCGAATCCAATGATGCGCCTCACTTACGCCGAGCGTTTTCATCAAATGCCAGGCCGAGAAATTTGACAGGCCGACATAACGCACCTTGCCGCTGGAGACCAAATCTTCCAGCGCGCGCAGCGTTTCTTCGAGCGGCGTCAGGCCGTCCCATTGGTGCAGTTGATAAAGGTCGAGATAGTCGGTATTGAGCCTCTTCAGGCTGGCTTCGCAGGCACGTAAAATATGATGGCGCGACAGACCGGCGTCGTTCGGACCTTCACCCATCGGGAATCGCGCCTTGCTGGCAATCAGCACCTCGTGCCTCTCTTTGCCGAGCGCCTCGCCGAGGATCTGCTCTGAAAGGCCGCCCGAATAGACATCGGCCGTATCAAAAAGATTGATTCCGGCTTCGCGGCACAGCGCGATTTGGCGCCGCGCGGTTGCGACATCAGTCTGTCCGGTTTTCGCAAATTTACCCTGACCGCCAAAGGTCATGGTACCCAGACTCAGGGCAGATACTTTGAGTCCCGAACGGCCAAGTTGACGATATTCCATCTTGTGTCTCCTTACCTTTATTTGCATTAAACGACGATTGACGGGAAAGGATTATGACTTTTCTCCGCCGTGCGTCTCATTAGTGTGCGAAGAATCTACTTTGTTTTCAGCTGCCTTTCTTTTTTTCTGCCGAATTTCATCACCGTCAGTCACGCTGAGTTTTAAACTGTCGAGCATGCCTAAGAGGGCGATACAACCGACCATAATGAAAGCGATTCTAAAGCTGCCGAGCGACGTTCCACTTTGCGCCGCAGGTTCAAAATTTTGCGCTATACGTAGAGCAAGGGCGCCTATAGCAATCCCCAAACCTGAAGCAAGCTGTAATGCCGTGTTGAACAACGCGTTGGCTCCATCCATGAGCGTATTCGGAACCTGTGAAAAAGCCAGCGTATTGACCGCGGTAAACTGCATGGATCGCGTCATCCCGCTTATAAAGAGCAACACAACGGTCAATGCCATGGGCACCGAAGGGGTCAGAAAAGCGCAGGCAAAGATTGCCAATGCGTTGATAAGCCCATTGACCACCAATACCGTGCGAAATGGAAAGCGGAACATGATGGCGGAGGTAAAAGGTTTCATCGCCAAATTACCGGCAAACACGGTAAGTACCAATAAACCTGCTTCGAAAGGGCTCATGCCATAACCCAGCTGGAATAATAAAGGCAGCAAAAAAGGCACAGATCCAATGGCGATACGGAAAAGGGAACCGCCTACTATCGTGACAGCGTAACTTTTGATTTTTAATGCCATCAGTGGCAACAGTGGATGGCGGGTGGTTGAAAAATGTTTAAAAGCCAACACACCGACAAGCACACTGCCAAGCACCATCAAGGTCGGCAATCCATAACCTGTAGCGCTTTTATTATACATATCAAGGCCAAATATCAGACCCAGACAGGCAACCCCCGTCAGGACAAAGCCAATTAGATCGAAAGGAATAGCGGACGCGCCCTTTTCATTGGGGATAAGTTTTAGACTGAGAATCAGTCCGATAACGCCAAGCGGAACATTCAGCAAGAAAATCCAATGCCATGACGCGTAGGTGGTGATGAATCCACCCAACGGCGGGCCTAAAATAGGTGCCACCAGCGCGGGCCAGGTTATGGTGGCAAAAGCTTTGATTAAATCGGCTTTGGCGATATTACGTAGCACAATTAACCTGCCGACAGGCACCATCAGCGCACCCGCGAAACCTTGCAGCATTCGCGCGGCGGTAAAGGTCGTTAAACTGACGCTCATGGCGCACAGAATAGACGCCAAGGTAAACAACAAGATGGCGGCGGAAAATACGCTGCGTGTACCTAAACGATTGGCTATCCAGCCGCTGGCGGGAATAAATACCGTGAGGGTAAGAATGTAAGCTGAAACGCCGATGTTTAAATCGATGGCGTGTACCCCAAAGGCGGCGGCCATTTTTGGCAGCGCCGTCACAATCACCGTGGTGTCGAGGTTTTCCATAAACATCGCGCCTGCGACTAATAATGGCAGCGCAGAACCGCCCGGAAGAGAGATTTTTTTCATTGGCATAGCACTCGACTATATCTGAAAATCCATTGAGTGAACATTCAAGGCATCCTTGTTAACTAGCTAATTTTTAGCTATTTATTTGCAGATTCAAGCAAAAAAACGATTTTTGAATAATAGCGCTTTGAGCATAACGCATCCAAACTGCGGGTCAATGCGAAAATATGCGTTAAAGTGAAAGCAGGGCGGCCAACCGGGTCGCCTTATGGGAAGCAGTGTGAATATTCATTTCAGATAATAATTACTCGGTCAAAGACAATGAAATCAAAAATAGCCTCGCTGCAAATATTGCGTGCTTTTGCCGCTATTTTAGTGGTCATCAATCATTTATGGGGAGATTCAAAAACGGCTTTTGCCATGAAGTTTGGTCTGGAATATATCGGAGACTTCGGCGTTGACGCCTTTTTTATTCTTAGCGGTTTTATCATGGGATATAAAACGCGCGACGATTCAAAACTCGGCGTTTCAACCGCTTTTGATTTTATCCGCAAACGCATAGAGCGTATTTATCCTATTTTACTGATTGTTCTTGTGCCTTTTATATTAATTTATCTTAAGCAAACTCATCCTTTTAGCCTGTATGAGATTGTAGGTAATATTCTTTTATTACCGTCATTTAATAATAACCCGCAGTACCATATGTTGATTGGTCCTTCCTGGTCGCTGGTCTATGAAATGTTCTTCTATATTATTTATGCCGCGATCATGCTGTTGGCGAACAGTAAAAAGCAGCTGATTATTTACTCTTCTTCGTTGCTTATCATCATGGTGTTAGGCGTAAAAGCGCTTTCGCTTCAAGGGCCTGAACTTGGGATGGTCAATTTCAGCCACATGATTGGCGATCCGTTGATGATTAACTTCGCGATGGGCTGCCTGTTTTCGCAGCTGTTTTTGAAGCTACAGCATTTGCGCATCTCGATTCTTGTTTCCTCGCTGTTAATCGGCGCCATCTTTGTGTTTGGTATGTGGCTTTCATCTGAAGGGGCACCGCGATTTTTCAGTTTTGGCCTGCCCGCCATGGCGATAGTCTTTCTTTTTAGCGTGATGAAACCCTCCGAGAAAAAGAGTTATAACCTGCTGGTTTATCTCGGTAACGCCTCTTACAGTATTTACCTGACCCATTTCTTTATCGAAGTCTGCGGCGGAATTATCTTCTACCACTCGAAAATCAATAAAGATCTCTATGGCATCACATTAAGCATTATCTGTATTGTTTGTGGCTGTCTTTTCTATTCAATCGTCGAGAAAAGGATAACTAAAGCCATTCAGAAATTTGAGTTGCGACCACAAGGTTTTAGGCAACGCCTCAATCAGTGGATGAGCTTTAAACGTTAATTCCCCTTCATCTATTATATTATGGCGGTTAATGTGTTCGCGGTGACTCATCAAATGACAAAGGAGTAGTCACCACGAATTAATCACCAAGAGCTAATGCCAATCGAACTTTGTTGAAAAGCCAATCTTTACTAAATAGCTTTTCAAAACGGCTTTCACTAATAATACTGGCTGTGTTAGCCGGTGCGATTGGCATTATTCTCAATCACGTCTCTTAACTATTCTTTACGCTTTGTTGATACTTACGCCTAAGCATTTTCTTGTAAGCGCTGGCCGTTTTCACTGTCAAATAAATGAATACCTTCGTGACGAATATCCAGCGCTATCGGTGCGTCGACGCTGACCTGAACGCGTCCTGAACACTGGACGTGAAGGGCGAATCCGCACCAGTCGATGTGCATCAGGCTGCTTTCTCCCGTGACTTCGAGCAGGCGTAATGTCGCCTTAGGCTGAGCCTCTTGAGCATCATTTTCACTTGCGGCCCGAGCGATAAAGATGTCATGCGGGCGCAGGCCGAGCGTAACAGGTTTACCCGCATTGCCTTCCGCCGCCTGCCGCCATTTTTCGGGCAGCGCAAACCACAGCGCGTCACACTGTACGCCAAGCTGTTGCTGCGCATCGCTGTTTATTTTCGAATCATCGGCAAATGCGCGAGGCGCAAACACGCCGTTAAACAGATTCATCGGCGGTGAACCAATAAATCGCGCCACAAAAGTGTTTACCGGCCGGTCATAAATTTCCAGCGGTTCGCCTTGCTGCACAATGTAGCCATCTTTCATGACCACAATGCGATCGGCGAGGGTCATGGCCTCGATTTGATCGTGAGTTACATAAACCGTCGTGGTGCGAAACTGCTGGTGGACCGATTTGATTTCCGCGCGCAGCTCCATGCGTAGCTGCGCATCAAGGTTGGAGAGCGGCTCATCAAACAGAAACACTTTCGGACTGCGCACCAGCGCGCGACCCATCGCTACCCGTTGGCGCTGCCCACCCGAGAGGTCTTTCGGCAGTCGCTGCAACAGATGATCGATAGCCAACACTTTCGCTGCCTGCAATACTTTGGCCTGCTGCTCGGCTTTCGGCACCCGTTTGACTTGCATATGAAAGGCCATATTTTCGGCGACGGTAAGATGCGGATAGAGCGCGTAACTTTGAAACACCATCGCAATGTCACGATCGGCGGGATCCAGATTATTGATTTGCCTATTATCGAGCAAAATATCGCCGTCACTTACCGATTCCAGCCCGGCCAATAGACGCAGCAACGTCGATTTGCCACAGCCCGACGGCCCCACCAGCACGGTAAAGCTGCCATCTTCAATCGAAAGATTTAGCGGTTTTAAAACCTGCATCTTGCCGTAGCTTTTCGCTACCTCAATTAACTCAACGCTCGCCATTTATTGCTGCTCCTGCTTTGTGACTCGCTGAGTCGGCGTGAAAAGGGTTTGCCAATCTGGATAACGACGTGGCGAGCTGCTGATCGCCGCACTGGCGACGCGCACGCCCCAGTCCAGCGCTGTTTGCAGACTCTGTCCATAAATCAGCGCCGAAAAATAGCCGGCATTAAAGCTGTCGCCTGCGCCAATGGTGTCAACCACCTCAATCGCCTCCGCCGCCGTGTGCAGCGTTTGTTCGGCGGTCCAAAGCGTTGCGCCGTCCGGGCCACACTTGGCCACCACCACGGCATTTTTGGCCATTAAAGTAAGTAAATGATGGGCGGATTCTGGCAACGTATCGCGACCGCCAAGGCCCAGCGTTTCAACCTCGTTAAGCAGCAGCGCGTCGCAGTCTGGCAAACAGGCATAAATTTGCTGACGCAAACTTTCACTCCAGCCCGCAGGCGGCCAGCCGCTGTCTATCCCGACCTGATAGCCTCTATTTTTCAATGCCTTAAGTAGCGAGGGATAGACAGCAAATAGCGCCGTGCAGAGAAAAGTGCCACACAGCAGCACCCAGTCGCCGCGCTGCGCCTGAGCCGGAAGCTGGTTCAAAACGTCATCCAGACTCAGGCGCACAATGTGCCCCTGATTGCTGAAGAAAGTCCGTTCATGATCCGAATGTGTCACGCCGAAGGTTAATGAAGTTTCGCAGGCATACTGCGGCCACTGCGCGGCGCTGTCGGCAAACAGCTGCGCCAGCCATGGCGTAAACTGGTCGTTGCCCTGATTAGCCACTAGCCGATAAGGCGTTTCAAGCGCGTCTAGCGCCAACGCGCAGTTTCCGGCAGAACCACCCGGGCGCAGGGAGCTGCTTTCCAGCATCGCCTCGGTGCCTTTTTGCGGCCACACGTCGAGCGTGCTCATGATCAAATCAACATTTATATTGCCGACCACATAAAGTCGCGCGGAAGTATCAGGTTTTATCATTGATGCGGTTCCATTAAATTTTGCACTTTTGCTTTCGTCTTTAACCTTTGCTGCCGCCGCTGGTTAAGCCGCTGACCAAGGTTTTTTGCAACCAAAGAGCGATAAAAAGCGGCGGAACGGCGGCTAAAATACCTACGGCGGCAATCAGTCCGTCGTCGGTCGCGCGTCCGGCGGTGAATCCGGCGATGGTAACCGGCAAGGTTTGAGCATCAATATTGTTGGTAAACAGCAGCGCGTAGAAGAATTCGTCCCAGGCGAGCAGCCAACCAAACATCGCCGAAGCGCCCAATGCGGGTTTGGCGAGCGGCAGGGTGATCCGCAGCAAAACCTGCCAATAACGCAGGCCGTCGAGGCGCGCCGCCTGTTCAATATCCAGGGGCAGAGCGTCGAACTGATTTTTCAACATCCAGGTCAGAAACGGCAGGATCATCGAGCAATAGACCAGAATTAGCCCAAGATGGGTGTTGAGCAGGCTGACGCGTTCGAGAATAAAATAGAGCGGCAGCACGAAAGCCACCGGCGGCACCATATAAATCGCCAAACTGCCATACAGCCAGCCATCGCGGCCCGGATAACGCGAAAAGCTGAACGCCGCCGGAATCGCCAATAACAGTGAAATCAGCGTCGCGCCAGTTGCAACCAGCACGCTGTTACCCAGCGCGTGCAGGAACAGCGCTCCCGGCTGACCGGCTTCAAGGGTTAATAGATGCAGATAACGACTAAAATCCCACTGCATTGGGATCCAGCGCAGCGGCACTCTCGCCAAGTCGGTGCTTGAACTCACGCTCATCAAAAACAGCCACAGCATGGGCGCGATTATCGACACCGCAACCAGCAGCGCGGCGAAATAACGCAACAATAGGCGCCACTGGTTTTTAGTCGAAAACGACTTTTTCATTCGCTGACTCCCCGTTTTCGTTTACGTTGGCTGATTAATAGCAGCATGTAAGCAACAATCATCAGCGCACAAATGAAAGTCATCAATACGGCGTAAGCTGCTCCGCTGCCTGCGCGCAGATAGCTAAACGATTCCTGATAGACAAAAAAGCTCACCGTTTTAGTGCTGTCCAACGGTCCGCCACGGGTCATGACATAGATAATGTCGAAAATTTTGAACGCGTCGATAGTGCGTAAAATCAGCGCCACCGCGAGCGGCGCGGCAATGGCCGGCAAGGTTATCGCTCGAAAGCGACGCCATGCCGATGCACCGTCGAGCCGTGCCGCTTCAAACAAATCCTCGGGAATGGTTTGCAGCGCGGCGAGGGTGAGCAGCGTCACCAGCGGATAGTTTTTCCAGATATCGGCGAACATCACTGCGTTAATGGCTGAGTCGGGCGAGCCAAGCCAGCTGCGATAATGTTCAATCAGGCCCAGCTGGGAAAGCAGCGCGTTGATGCTGCCATAATCCGGATTAAAATTGAGCCGCCACATCGTCGCGTTGACGATAGTCGGCAGCGCCCACGGCAAAATCACCAGCACCCGCAGCGCACTCCGCCCCCAAAATTTCTGGTTAAGCAAAAGCGCAACCAGCACGCCGATTATCCCTTCGATAACCACCGACACCACGGTGAAATAGAGCGTGCGCCACAGCGCCGCGCGAAAATCCGGGTCGGTGAGCGCATAAATAAAGTTGTCGACGCCGACCCACTTCGGAGCCGCGCCGTCGCCAATCAGCCCGGCATCGGTGAAGCTGAGCCAAATAGTGCGAACCAGCGGCCAAGCGGTTAGCACAAACATCATCACCAGCATGGGTGCCAATAACACCCATGCCTGACGACGCTCACGTTGTGGCAAAGAGAGCATAGTGAACCCTGATTTCTTTAACTTATTTATAGAAAGTTATCTAATAACTACGCTACAGATCTCAAGCTTAACGCAGGCGATCGGCGCTTTGGGTCGCTGCCGCCATGGCATCGGTGGCAGGCGCTTTACCTTGCAACACGCTCTGCACGTTTTGCTGCAAAATGGTCGAGAGCTGCGAATAGCTCGGCGTCACCGGACGTGACAGCATCACGTTTAACGAGGTTTTCGCCGCCGCAATCAATGATTCCTGACCTTTTTGCACGTCAGGATCGTCATACGACGATTTCCAGATAGGCAAACTCAGCTTGGCGTATTTATTTTGCACCGGCTGCGAGGTCATATAAGAGATATATTCCCAAGCCTGATCCGCGTGAGTACTGGCTTTGGCAATGCCCAATCCCATCGAACCATTAACGCCCGAAGCTTGTCCGGCCGCATCGCCCGGCGCTGGCACCACGCCCACGTCTCCGGCAACCTTGCTCTGTTTCGGATCGTTGGCCATGTTGTACATGTAGGTCCAGTTAAGCGCGAAAGCTGCATCTCCATTCGAAAATGATTTACGCACGTCTTCTTCGAGATATTCGCGGGAATTCGGGTTAGTCAGGCCTTTATCCAGCGTCTCTTTCATATAATTGATGGCTTTCATCGCGCCGGGATTGGTGAAATTGAGCTTGCCGTTTTGATAAAAATCACCTTTAAAGGCTGAAACCAGCGTGGTGTAATCGCAAATCAACGCTTCTGATTGTGACCAACTCCAGACCAGCGGATATTTCACCACGTTTTTCTGTTTAAGGATTTCTGCCTGCTGCTCCAACTCCTGCCAGCTGGTTGGCGGGGCGCTAATTCCGGCTTTTGCCAGCATCGCTTTGTTATAATAGAGATATTTGGTATCGAGGATCCACGGCATGCCCCAGCGCTTGTCTTGATAGGTCACGGTAGAAATTGCGCCATCAAAGATTTTGCCTGCTTCTTCTTTACTGATCCTCGAGCTCACGTCTTGCAACAGGCCAAACTTGGTAAATTCGGCGGGCCAGATGGCGTCGAACAGCACCACGTCGTAACCCTTATCGCCTGCACCGCGCGCGGCAACGATTTTGTCGTGCAACGCCTCATAAGGCACAAACTCCAGATTGACCTTGATGTCGGGATGCGCCTTGGTGAATTCGGCAGTCATGGCGCGAATATCCGTTTCTGAATAGGCGGCCTGAGTCATAAATAGTGCGCTGAGCGTGGTGTCTGCCAGCGCGTTAGCCGAGAAGCCAAAGGCGAGGGCGGACAGCACGCACAGGCTGGTAGGACGTAATCTTGTTATCATCATTTCTCTCCGGTCGAAGCCTCGCGGCGTTGGTCTAAATGAAAGAACCTGGGTAATTGAAAGAACTTGGGCGAACAAAAGAGCATTAAGTCAATTTGATTGCTTTAATCGATGTTAAATTTTTAATCCAAAACCTTTCCTAATCGGTAGAACGGCAGTGATTACGTTCTATTCGTTTAATGGCGTTAACTTTGAAGAATTACGTTTACTCCGTTTAAAAAGAAAACGCTGTGATGCTGACTGCATTAATAAAATCAATTTGATTGCTTTAATCAGCGGAAGCATACTGCTGACAGGCTTTCTCCTTGGTGGATAGGCAGTTATGGCAACGTCTGGTACTAATCTCGAACACGCACGGGCGCACAATCGTCGCGTTGTTATTGAAGCAATTCGTCTTAACGGCGAACTTACGCGAGCTGAAATCGCGCGCCTGACCTCACTGACACCGCAAACCGTTTCCAATATTGCCACCGAGCTTGAGCAGGCGGGCATTGTCTCTTCCCATCTACCGCGCCGCTTTGGCGGAAGGGGTCAGCCCGCTACGCCGTTAACGCTCAATCCCGACAGCGCCTATTCGATTGGCATTCATCTGGATCATCAAACGCTGCTGGTGGTGCTGGTTGACCTCACGGGCAAGGTGCGTTTTCGTCGTCTGATCAAGGTTCAGAAACCTGAACCCGAATCCACGCTACAACTCATCGTGCAAACGCTGCAAGAAATGCGCCAAAACGTGAAAATCGACTGGCGCAAGATGCTGGGGGTCGGCATCGTGATGCCCGGGCCTTTTGGCGTAGAGGGGATCTCTTCACAGGGGCCGACCACCTTGCACGGCTGGGACAATGTCGATGTCGTGGCGCGGCTCAGCGCCGAAACCGGCTGGCCTGTGACGCTGGAAAATGACGCTACGGTGGCGGCAATTGGCGAACGTTTTCACGGCGTCGCCAAGCAGCTGACCTCTTTTGTTTATCTTTATATCGGCACCGGTTTGGGCGCGGGACTCTTTACCGAAGGGAGAATTTATACCGGCCATGCACATAACGCGGGCGAAGTCGGACACATGGTGGTGCAACCGGGTGGCCGCGCCTGTTATTGCGGTAATCACGGCTGTCTCGAGCGTTATCTTTCCTTGCAGGCGGCCTACGAAGGATGCGGATTAGACCCTAATACGGCAATGCCCGAAGATCTATTAGGCGTAAAGCAGGAGATTTTCGAACGATGGTTGGACAGCGCTATCGAACCCGCTTTCCAGGCTATCAATATTATGGAGTGCGTTTTCGATCCGCAAAGCGTGATTATCGGCGGTATGATGCCGCAGCCGTTGGTCGAAAGGCTGATTGCCCGTTTGACGCCGCTTTACAGTTCCGTTCGTAGTCGTTATCCCACCACCGCGCGCTTAAGAATCGGCATGACCGGCACTGATACCGCCGCACTGGGCGCCGCCGCGCTGCCAATTTTTGATGAATTTAACCCGCAGTATGAGGTGTTACTTAAATAGGCTTTGGCGCCTAAGCTTTTACCTATCAACTTACTCTCTACAAAAGTCATTCAACCGGATTGACCAATCGGTCAAACTTTGGCACAACCCTTGCTAGTAGTTAGTGAATATTAAAGTTAGTGACAATTAATGTTAATGACTATAAACATTTTCTAACGCCGTGCCTTTGCGCGGCCGATGTTAGCCAAGGGATAAATCATGACCAGCAAAACGCCTCCATTCACTGCCACCAAGCCTGTAACACGCGCCTTGCGAGGCAATTTTTTCGACATTAAAGGCGTTGCCAGCGCCCCTGAAGAGATAGAGAGCCAGGCTCGTTATATAGAAGACGGGATGATGTTACTCAGTGGCGGCGAGATACTGTGGTTAGGAAGTCGGGAAGAGGGCGAACGCGCGCTGATGAACCTCAGTTATCCTGTGCCGCTGGACGATTACCGGGACAAGCTGCTGGTGCCGGGCTTTATCGATACTCACATTCATTATCCGCAAACGGAAATGATTGGTGCCTATGGCGAGCAGCTGCTGGAGTGGTTGAATAACTACACTTTTCCGGCCGAAGCGCAGTATCACGACCTCGACTACGCTAACAAGATGTCGAAATTTTTCATCAATCAGCTGCTAAATAATGGCACTACGACGGCGCTGGTGTTTGGCACGGTGCATCCGCAATCGGTTGACGCGCTATTTACCGTGGCGGCCGCGCTGAATATGCGACTGATTGCCGGCAAAGTGATGATGGACCAGAATGCGCCAGAAGAAGTGCTTGAAACGCCTGAAGAAAGTGAGCGCGATACCCGCACGCTGATCGACCGTTGGCATAATCACAAACGCCTGAGCTATGCGTTGACCCCGCGTTTTGTGCCCACGTCATCTCCCGCACTGCTTGAAAAAGTCCGATTGCTCAAGCAACAGCATCCCGATATTTATCTGCAAACCCACCTTAGCGAAAACGTCGATGAAATCTCGTGGGTGAAGGCGCTTTATCCCGAACATAAAGGATATCTCGATGTATATCATGACTATGAGCTTACCGGCGCGCGCTGCGTATTTGCCCACTGCGTGCATATTCACGAACAAGAATGGGACTGCCTACGCGATACGGATTCCAGCATCGCTTTTTGTCCGACCTCCAACCTGTTTCTTGGCAGCGGCCTGTTTGATATCGGCACTTCCTGGCAGAAACAGGTGCGTTTAGGTATGGGCACTGACGTTGGCGCGGGCACTTCTTTCAGCATGCTGCAAACGCTGGGCGAGGCGTATAAAGTCGGCCAATTGCAAAAATATCGTTTGTCTGCATTCGAAGCTTTTTATCACGCCACGCTCGGCGGCGCGCGTTCTCTGCATCTAGATGAAAAGTTAGGGAATTTTGAAGCCGGTAAAGAGGCCGATATTGTTGTGCTTGACCCCAATGCTACGGCGTTGCAGCAGTTACGTGCCGGAAATTGCAAAACGCTGGCCGAAAAATTGTTTGTGTTGATGACCCTAGGTGACGATCGAAACGTTTTTCAAACGATAGTCGACGGGAAAGTGGTGTATTCACGAACTGAATCTGTTCGAGCCTGAAAAATGGCCAACTTATCTCCCATAAATAAAACTACTGTATAAATATCAGGGGTGCGAGAAAATGGCACCCTTGCCTCATTTAAAGGCAAATTTGGAGAAAAACGCACCAATGATGAACACAGAAATCAGTACCAGCCGCGTCCGCGTCGCGCGAGAACGCACAATTGAAAATATTCATGCCGCAGCGATCGCTGAATTCAGCGAAAAAGGTTTTCAAGGCGCAACTACGCAAGCGATTGCGCAGCGTGCAGGAATGAAAAAGACTCAGCTGCATTATTATATCGCCGGAAAAGAGGAGCTTTATGAAGAGCTGTTGCAAAAGGTCTTGAGCGTTTGGGCTGAAATCATTCAATTTGACGACACTCTTATAGAGCCTGAAGCCGTGCTTACCCGCTATATTCGCAATAAGCTGGAATTTTCATTTCAACAGCCTGAATTATCGAGGATTTTCACCAGCGAAGTGTTAAGCGGCGGACATTATCTTAACAAGTACTGGCCTGAGGCGATCGCCAACATTGTTAATAAAGAAAAGCTGATAAATCAATGGATTGAAAAGGGATTAATTCGTCCGCTCGACGCGCGGCTGTTTATCATGAACATTTGGGCGCTCACCCAGTATTACGCCGACTTTGCCGTGCAGGTTAACCAGATGTATCGCGATATCAGCAGCGACAACGCTAATCGCGAGCACATTATCGAAGAGGTTACCACGTTGATACTTCGCGGCTGCGCCCGATAACGTAGTTTTGGATTTCGTTTGGAGCTGAGTTTAGAACTGAGTTTCGAATTAGGCTTTAGATGGAGTGAAGATTTTCGTTTAGAAATGAGAGTTTGTTGGCATCAATATTGCTTCCTATTTATTAAATTTGACCAGTTGTACAAATCGATTGGTTTATTAATCGCCTTGCGAGTTTGCTGAACTCCCAAAGCTAATTAAAAAATCTTAAGTAGCAGGGTGGCTTTATGATCCAATTTCTTTTGAATGACCGTTTGCAGCAAGAAACTACGCTGCCACCAGATACCACGGTGTTGCAGTATTTGCGCCGTGACGCCGGTCGCTGTGGCACCAAAGAGGGTTGCGCATCGGGTGATTGCGGTGCCTGTACCGTGGTTATCGCCGAGCCACAGGGTGACACGCTGCGTTACACGCCAATAAACGCCTGTCTAACCTTTATCTCTGCCTTGCAGGGCAAGCAGCTGATCACCGTCGAAGACCTTAAACATCAGGGACAGCTGCATAGCGTGCAGCAGGCGATGGTCGATAACCATGCCTCACAGTGCGGCTTCTGTACCCCGGGCTTTGTGATGTCGTTGTTTGCTTTACAAAAAGACGCTGCTTTACAACAAGATATGGCTTCACAGAAAGAGACCGCCGCGCAGAGAAACCATTCTGCTATCAAAAACGGGGTAAATCGTGAGCAGGTGCTGCACGCGTTATCCGGTAATCTCTGCCGTTGCACGGGTTATCGTCCGATAGTCGATGCTGCCTTGTCCGCCTGCGAATTTTCAGATGAAGATCAGTTCGACCGTGCCGAAACGGTCACCTTGCAACGTTTGCAGGCGATAGCGCCGCAAAGCCTTTTGCATGAAAATCAAAACACGCTTCATCACGATGAGCTCGGTTTTATACCCACGACTCTTAAGCAGTTAGCCGACCTTTATCTTGCTAACCCCGAAGCCAAGCTGGTGGCCGGAGGAACAGATTTGGCGCTGGAGGTGACACAACGTCATCGTCGTTTGCCGCAACTTATTGCTATCAGCCATATTCCACAGCTCAAAAATATCGAGATAACGGATCAGGCACTGATTATAGGTGCCGCCGCCACGCTGAGCAGTTGTATGCCGCTGTTAGAAAGAGAGTTTGCGGATTTTGGTGCGCTGCTCGAACGTTTTGCCTCACAGCAAATCCGCAATCAGGGCACTTTTGGTGGCAACATCGCCAACGGTTCGCCCATTGGCGACGGCGGCCCGGTGCTGCTTGCGCTGGGTGCGTCGCTGGTATTACGCCGTGGCGCAGACCAGCGAACGCTGCCGCTTGAACAGTTTTATCTCGGTTATCGACAAACTGCCTTACAGGCGGGCGAGTTTATCGAGCAGATTATCATTCCTCGCGTGGCCGAAGAGTCGACCCGCATTTTGAAAGTCTACAAAGTGTCGAAACGCCTGGATGACGACATCTCTGCCGTTTGCGGTGCTTTTCATATAGAAGTCACCGACGGCGTAGTGACACATGTTTCGATAGCCTTCGGCGGCATGGCAGCGATAGCCAAACGCGCGTCGCACTGTGAAACACAGCTGCTGGGTCAGCCGTGGCAAGCCTCAAGCGTCGAACGCGCCTGCCTTGCCCTGGAAACGGATTATCAGCCCATCAGTGATTTTCGCGCTAGCCGTGAGTATCGAATGCAGGTAGCGAAAAATCTGCTGCGCCGTTGCTTAATCGAAACTACGTCAAAAGAGACGATGATGAGGGTGACTCAATATGTCTAAATCCCCCGTAGCTCCGTCACAAGATGAGTTGGCCGCGCTGTTTCGCGCCGGACTCGCTCCCGCAGGTTTGAGCAGCGGCGTTGGCAAAAGCATGAAGCACGAAAGTGCCGATAAACACGTCAGCGGCGAAGCTATTTATATCGACGATCGGCTGGAGTTTCCGAACCAGCTGCATCTGGTGCCACGTCTTAGCGACGTGGCGCACGCCGAAATAGTGCGAATTGATGTCGAACCCTGTTACGCCATTCCGGGCGTGGTGCGGGTTATTACTGCCAAAGACGTGCCGGGCGAACTGGATATCGCGCCGCTCACCGAAGGCGACCCGTTAATGGCGCAGGACCGTATTGAATATTATGGTCAGGTGCTGCTGGTGGTGGCAGCCAATAGTGAGGAGGCAGCGCGTCAGGCTGTTGCTGCCGCCATTATCGAATACCGCGAGCTGCCTGCCGTACTCAGCGTTAAACAGGCGTTGGAGCAGGAGTTTTGGGTCGAAGAGCCTCACGTGCATCAGCGCGGCGATTCCGTGACTGCGCTTTCGAATGCAACCCATCGTTTACAAGGTGAGGTTGAGATCGGCGGTCAGGAACATTTTTATCTGGAAACGCAAATCGCGTCGGTCATGCCAGGCGAAGATGGCGCAATGCTGGTTTATAGCTCGACGCAGCATCCAACCGAAGTGCAAAAGCTGGTCGCTTCCGTATTGAATCTGCCGATGCATAAAGTCGTCGTCGATATGCGAAGAATGGGCGGCGGCTTTGGTGGCAAAGAGACGCAGGCGGCGGGCACGGCGTGTCTGGCCGCACTGGCGGCGCACCTTACGGGCAGGCCGGTAAAAATGCGCCTGTCGCGACAGGATGACATGATGATCACGGGTAAACGGCATCCATTTTATGTCCGTTACGATGTCGGTTTTGACGCCGAAGGGCGGCTGCACGGCGTAGATATTAAGCTGGCCGGTAACTGTGGTTATTCGCTCGACCTTTCGGGTTCGATAATCGATCGCGCGATGTTTCACGCCGACAATGCCTATTACCTCGGCGATGCCACCATTACCGGTTATCGCTGCAAAACTCACATTGCTTCCAATACTGCCTATCGCGGATTCGGTGGACCACAGGGCATGGTGGCGATTGAACACATTATCGATCACGTTGCCCGCGAGCTCGGACGGGATCCGTTAGAGATTCGAAAGCTGAACTACTATGGCAAAGAGGATGGGACAGAAGGCCGTAACATCACCCACTATTATCAGCCGGTGGAACAAAATCTGCTGCATGAAATGACCGCCGAGCTGGAGCAAAGTGCTGACTATGCGGCGCGCCGAGAAGCTGTTCAACAGTTTAACCAGCACAACCCGTATTTAAAGAAAGGTCTGGCGCTGACGCCGGTAAAATTTGGTATCTCCTTTACGGCCAGCTTTCTGAATCAGGCCGGTGCGCTGGTACTTATCTATACCGATGGCAGCATTCAGCTTAACCACGGCGGCACAGAAATGGGCCAGGGTTTGAATACCAAAGTGGCGCAGGTGGTGGCCGAAGTGTTTCAGGTGCCACTGTATCTGATTCAAATTACCGCCACCGATACCGGCAAAGTCCCTAACACGTCGCCAACCGCGGCCTCGTCCGGAGCCGATCTCAATGGCAAAGCCGCGCAGAATGCTGCTGAAACGTTGAAAGGTCGTCTGGTTGACATGCTGATGCGCAACTATGACGCGCAGGAAGCCGACATCGCGTTTAGTAATGGTCAGGTACGGGTCAAAGAGCACTATTTCACCTTCCAGCAGGTGGTGACTGAAGCGTGGTTAAATCAGGTCTCGCTTTCAGCAACGGGTTTCTATAAAACGCCAAAAATTTTCTACGACCGTTCCAAAGCGGCCGGCCATCCGTTCTACTATTTCTCCTATGGGGCGGCCTGTGCGGAAGTATTGATTGACACTTTTACCGGCGAATACAAACTGCTGCGTGCCGACATTCTGCATGACGTGGGCGACTCGCTGAATCCGGCGATTGACATTGGTCAGGTTGAAGGCGGATTTGTGCAGGGCATGGGCTGGCTCACCTGTGAAGAGCTGGTTTGGAGTGAAAAAGGGCGTCTTGAAACCAGCGGACCGGCGAGCTACAAGATCCCGGCTATCGCCGATGTGCCCCATGATTTACGGGTAAAGCTGGTCGAAAATCGAAAAAACCCCGAGCAGACTGTGTTTCATTCGAAAGCCGTCGGTGAGCCGCCGTTTATGTTGGGCATTGCCGTGTGGTGCGCAATCAAAGATGCCATCGCCAGCTTGGGTAACTATCAAATTCATCCGCAGCTCGATGCACCGGCTACGCCTGAACGCGTATTGCGCGGAGTGACATTACTCCAGCAAGCTTTGAATGGGCGTGACAACGTCACGGAAAGAGATGAATCTGATTTTACCAGCAGTGACAAAGCCGGTCTTGTTAACGTCCTTGCGGTTAAATAAGGGGGTAATATGCGCACCGATGATTGGATAATTCAGCTTGGCCAGCTTCAGGCTCGCCGTGAGTCTTGCGTATTAATGACCCTGATCGAACATCAAGGTTCAACGCCGCGTAACAGCGGCTGCAAGATGCTGGTCACTTCAACGGGCCAATATTTCACCCTCGGTGGGGGCAATCTTGAGTTTCAAGCGATAGCCATTGCCCGAGAGATGTTGACTTCATTTGCGAATGAAAGCCGAGTGGAACGTTTTAATCTCGGCGCGAGGTTGGGGCAATGTTGCGGAGGGGTTGCAACAGTACTTTTTGAGCCGCTTTGTCAGCATCAGCCCCATGTTGTGGTTTATGGCGCAGGTCACGTGGGCCGCGCGCTGGTGGCAATACTTGCAACATTGCCTTGCCAGATTACCTGGGTTGATGCCCGCGCCAGCGAGTTTCCGCCGCACGTGGATCCTCAAATTAACTGTATTGTTGATGAAGAACCCGAAGCGACGGTGGAGCAAATGCCCGTAAGCAGTTATTTTATGGTGCTCACCCACGATCATCAGCTGGATTTAGCTCTGAGCGAGAAAATCCTCAAGCGCGATGATTTCAGTTATTTCGGGCTAATCGGTTCTGAAACCAAGCGTAAAAGGTTCGATTACCGGCTGGCGGGCAAGGGGATCAGTGAGCAAACGCTGGCAAAAATGCGTTGTCCCGTTGGCTTACCCGATGTAAAAGGCAAATTACCCGCGGAAATAGCCGTGGCGATTGCCGGAGAGTTTATCGCTGCCTACTATTCAGCAAATAGTTCTGCAAATTAGGGGGCATATTGGCATCCTCGTGAGTTGAACTCTGCTTTTTGTCTAGTATTCGTTCGATAATCAATGACCGCAACCCCTTGATAAAGGAAAAAAGAATATTCACAGTCTTGCGAAATATAGTGATCGGGAATATACATTGCCATAGCTTCTGTTACCGGAGTGAGTTTTAGCGAAAGATTGGCACGTAATACCATGTCAATAATTCCCCAATCATTAGTAATTTTTGCAGCGATAGGAAAATTATTCAATGTGGTGATAATATCTGGAGAAGGTCGCAATTGCCCTATAAAAGCGATATTAGTCACCTCATTTATAGGTAGGTGGGAAATTTCGATTTTAATCCGCTCTAAGGTTTCTTGAATATGGCTTTGCTGGTTAACCAATGCGTTAAAGCATGAAACCATCAACACCAAATTATAAAACAATACAATCAGTTGTAGCCCGGCAATCCAATATTTAAACTTCGGAAACGCCTGAATACTTACGTAAAAGCAAAATAGTGCCAAGCCACTATAAGCAGGCAGTACTCGGATTTGAAATGCAGGATTAAGCAGTAATAATGAAACTCCAGCAATCGATACGATGAGCATTAGCGGAAGTAGCATGAGTACTCCTCCCGTTGTCAGGACTTTACTGACAGGGTAATTACCCAGCATTGCTTTATTAATTACTTGATTTTTTATGAATAAAACGGCAAGTCCGCCGAATGCCATTGCTAGAGGAATAATTAAAAAGAGGACCTTTAATCCCGGAAATGCCAGCATAAACATGCTATAAAAATCTTGCAGATTGGTCCAAACTATCTGTGGCGTTGCTCGTCCAATAGGTAATGATTCACTGTGGCTCATCGTGTATGAGCCACCAATGAGGAAGTTAGCGACCAGTAATTTATAAATCAGCAGCGAAGTTATACAGGCTAACGCCTTTTCTAATAAATAATACTTTATTGATTCTTGTCTGTGCCATTTTGCTAGGGATAGTAAGATAACAGCGCTAATAAAAATGTTGGTCCCAATTTGATAAATTGACAACATCATCAATAATATCAGACAGGTAATTAACAGGTTCACGAGTAACCTAACCTGATAAGTAAAACTGGCGAGTAAACCTAACGCGATAGCGAGGGAAATAGTTAATGAATCAAAAGAGTATTGAAAAGGTTGGGTCAGAAAAGGGTTAAGGATGAGAAGCAAGGGGGAGATACATTGCCAAAATCCTTTAAGACCTAATTGCAGTTTCTCCACGTATATAACAGCGGCTATAGAGAGTACCATCAACCCCAGTATTAGGGGTAAAGGCGTAATATCGTTAGAATAGTAATTGAATCTAAGCACCATATTTATCAGCACAGTCAACGGCCTGCCATTAGTGAGCCAAGAGAAATTATCTCCGGTGACAAGACGCAAATAATCATCCCGATAATAAACTTTATAAGTCCAGAGAGGCAATGTTGCAACCAAACCAAATAAAAATGTCACAGCAATAATTATTTGCCTATTGGATAGGGCTATAAGTCCTGATGTGTCCCGCATAGTTATCCATTACTCCCGATAAAAATTATAATGATTTCAGCATTAACCATTAGCGGCATTTTAAGGTTGTGTGCAAATTCCTAAGGTCGAACACTGCAGTTCCCTCATAAATAAACAGCCGATAATCGCAGCTTTGCGAGACATACTGTTGAGGAATAAAGGCTTTCATCTCGGCTGTTGCCGTAATTTTTGGCGGTATTATAATCCCTTCCAGCGTTAATATTGACTCAAAAGCCCAGCTATTACTCTTGTTGTCCAAGTTGCTTTTCAGAAGACCGATTATTGGCAACGCACCTTTCGCTACTCTGACTATGGGTGATGCAGAAGGCTGATCGATTATGGCAATATGCTTTACTTGCGAAGGCGGCAATAACGCGAGGTCAATTTTCATGTGCTGAGCAATGCTTAACATATGCTGTTGTTCATTCACTACGGCGTTAAACATTGTCAACATAACGATAAGGCAATAAAACAGGCAGATAAGATATAACCCTGTAATCCAACGGCCCAAAGTAGGATAAGCCATTACTGTGATGCAAAAACAAAACAGGTTCAAACATCCCCACGCGCTTAATACGCGCGGATAATAGACGGGGCTGGTTAAGACGCTGGAGAGTCCAGGCACGATCAACATCATCATTATCGGAATTACAGAGAGAACAATCACACTCACCGCTGAATTCGGTAATGATTGACTCTTATGGCGGCGGTGACGTTGATAGAGAACCCAAAGTCCCGTATAGCTAACGATTAGGGGAAGGATAACGAATAAAAGGCGATACCCCGGAAATGCGCTGGCAAATGTCAGATAGAGTATACGCACATTATTAAGCACGGCAACTGCGGCATCTTTACTCGGCGTCAAGATTCCACTGTGACTTAAGGTATAAGGGTCATGAACCGTGATTGTCACAATGAGATATCTGTAAATCACTATAGCCGCTAATGAACATGCACATTTCTCAAGCAGATAAGCGCCAATAGGTTCACCTGTTGCCCATCGAGTGGTTGCCACTAAAATCACCAAGCCAAAATATATATTTATCCCTATTTGGTAGGTAGTAAATACGGACAGCATTAACACGGTGGTCAATGAAACTGATGTAAATGTTATCCGTCCTTTAATCGGCCCCTTAATCCTTCCAAAGTTCAGGCTAGCTGTCATGGCAAGCGCGGCAGAGAGTAGAATGGTTAATGAGTCGTAGGTAAACAACATCGATTGGGCGAGAAAGGGATTCAGCAGAATAAACAAAGGGGGAACACATTGCCAATAGCCTTTTAGCGGCAAGGATAACTTCTCGCAATAAACAACGCTGGCGCATGAAAGAATCAAGATGCCGAGTAGGAGCGGCAGGGGTGAGATATCAGTGCTCACTGTACTGAAGCGCATTATTACATTCAAGACGGTAGTGAGAGGCCGACCATTGCTAATCCAGTAATGACTATCTCCGGTAAATAGGCGAAAGTAGTCATCGATATAATAGATTTTGTTCGTCCATAACGGCACGGTAGCCAGCAATCCTATAATAAAGGTCATCAAAATTTGCTGGTGGCGGCGCACGACAGGCTCATTAACGAGTACGTTAGTCATAATTTTCCAAGGAATAATGCGGCATTTTGGCCTGCTGGGGTCATTATCCCGGAAGGGTGAGCATGACTTTATTTCGCTAAATTACGCGCTATCAAGATACTTTTAACTCGCTGTTAACACCTCTTTATAAATAAGTACCGCACTTTTCAGAATCAAGCAACTTTATTCGGAAATAACTTAGAAATTGTTTCTGATGGTTTGTTCATCCACCTAGACCCTCGAGCACTTTCGCTTCGACAACATTAGGTTATCCTATCTGTAGGGAGACCTGTTTGCTTAGAGATGTGTCACGGAGAGGTTTTAATTATGATTAATAATGCGGGAAAAGAGGTTGTACGCTGCTGGGGGGGCAACGATCCCATAATGCAGCAGTATCATGACCTCGAATGGGGCGTGCCGGTTTATGACAGTCGCGCTTTATGGGAAAAGCTGATGCTCGACGGCTTTCAGGCCGGACTTTCGTGGCGCATCATTCTCACCAAGCGTGACGCGCTTCGGCACGCCTTTTGCGGTTTCGATCCGGTAAAGGTCGCCACATTCACTGAGGATGACATCGAAAGGCTGGCGGTGAATCCGGAGATTATCCGTTCGCGAATGAAAATCAGGGCCGTGGTGAATAATGCTCGTGCCTATCTGCGGATGCAGGAAGCGGGCGAAGATTTTGCCAGCTGGGTCTGGCAACAGGTTGGTGGCAAACCCATTCAACATGTCGGGCCTATTCCAACCCGCAGCGAGCTTTCGGAAAAGATTGCCAAGCAGCTGAAACGGCGAGGCTTTAGCTTTGTGGGTCCGGTCATCGTCTATGCATGGATGGAAGCGACGGGGCTTATTAATAGTCATCGGCCAGACTGTTTTCGCCGTCATCAGGTGTCATGACTTTCAGAAAAGCTAGGCTTTCATATATAAAGGCTACACCTTTACTCTAAAACGACTCCGGTATTGCGCGGGACTTACTTTCAATTGTCGAATGAAAGCCCGCCGCAGTATATCGATACTGGTATAGCCACAGCGCGCGGCGACCTGTTTCGGCGTAAGGTCGGAAGATTCCAGCAGATGCCTTGCGTGATTTACTCTTGCCTGTTCCAGCCATTCGCCCGGCGTCTGGTTAATCTCCTGGCTAAACATTCTCGTGAGATGACGCGAACTCATGCCGACATGGTCAGCCATTATCTGCACCGACAGCGTAGTGTGCAGGTTAGCGGTGACCCAACGCAGCAATTCTTGTAACGCAGAACGGCCTGAGAGCGAACTTTTTCCTACGCGGCTGAACTGCATCTGCCCGCCCGGACGTTTGAAAAACATCACCAGCTGCGCGGCAACAGACATTGCCACCTCGCGGCCTAAATCTTCCTCGACCATCATTAGCGCGAGATCTAGCCCCGACGTTACGCCCGCCGCTGTACGCAACGGCCCCTCGGCAATATAAATTGCGTCGGCATCGACCTGAATAGTTGGGTAACGGGCGGCCAGCGTTTCAGCAATTGACCAGTGAGTTGTCACGCGATGCCCCTCAAGCAGACCGGTTGCCGCGAGCAGCAATGCGCCGGTACACACGGAGCCATAACGACGGCTCACCTTGGCACGTTGGGAAATTGCCTCGAGCTGTGAGCCTGTTGGATTAAACGAGGCCATGTCGGGAGAACCGGCAATGAGAAAGGTATCGCTATTTTTCGGCAAGTTCTCGCAAAGCCGCGTTTCTGCTAACAGGCAAATACCTGACGAAGTCACAATTTTCAATTCGTCGAGCGCTAATACTTCAAGCTGATAAATAGGCCGGCCCATTAGCTGATTCACTTCGGCAAAAACGTCGAGTGGACCTGAAACATCCAGCATTTGCACGCCCGGGATCGCCAAAATCTGCACGCTTTTGATCATTTGATCGTTCCTATGTCCGAGTGAGTCGCAATGTCTTAATTAGTCATGTTACTACGATTGAAGACATTGGCGCGCTGTTTTATTGTGATTGCACACACACTACGACACTTTCTCTCTGACCTCAGGAAGCACCGATCATGACATTGAACATTCAAGGTATTCGAATTCCCGACAGTAAAATGGCCCGCGAAGCACAGGAATTGGTTCGCGATACAGAAAGCGAGTTGCTGTTTAATCACTCTTCGCGAGTCTATTACTGGGGAGCACTGGCAGGGCAACAGCGCGGGCTGGTGGTTGATAGCGAACTGCTTTATATCGGCTGTATGTTCCACGATATGGGGCTTACTCAAGATCATTGTAGCTGTGATAAACGTTTTGAAGTCGATGGCGCCAACGCCGCGCGCGACTTTATGCAGCAGCATCACATTGCCCAGGCGGATATCGATAAAGTGTGGACGGCCATTGCGCTGCATACTACGCCGGGCATTCCAGAATTTATGGATCCGGTGATTGCGCTGGTGACGGCCGGCGTGGAAATGGACGTGCTGGGGATTAACTATGAGGGTTATAGCCCAGAATTACGCGACGCGGTAGTGAGTGCGCATCCGAGAACGCCGCAGTTTAAAGAAGACATTATCAATGCCTTTTATCACGGTATTAAGGATAAGCCACAGACTACTTTTGGAAACGTTAAAGCCGACGTTATTGCCGATAAGCAACCCGGTTTCGATAAAGGCAATTTCTGTTCGATTATTCGAAACTCGCATTGGTCGGCCTAAACCTACATTTTAATAGGTCGGCATCAGCAACGGCTAAAGCAGCGTAAACCTAATCATAAACAGTTCGGTGATCCCTGGGTAAATCTCGGCGATCACCGCCTTTAACTGCTCCAAGGTCATGTTCTCCTGTTGAGCGTGCGTGTCGTTCAACCGATCAAAACTGATTGGCGACACCTCCAACACCTCTATATGGCAGAAAGGAATGTTATCCTCATAACCTGACACCTCAACCTTATCTCCCGCCTCAAAATCCGCATCACTTTTCTCACGCAAAGTAATCGTCTTTCGACCTGAAAGAATATCTTCGGCAAATCGCCCGTAAAAAGTAATCTTTTTCATCTTTTGCTCTGAGTAATGGATTAACGGAATAGGCTAATAAGATAGCCGCAAAGAATATCGTTATGCAAAAAAGTTATTATCCATCTGGACGTCTAGATGTAGGATAAGGCTATTCTGTAAATACTGATAAAAGCCAAGTATTCATTAAAGCTTGAAAGCTAATAGGGATAGAACAAAAGATGAGCGACACAAATATTCGCGTGGTAACTGGCCCCGCAAACTATTTCTCTTTCCCGGGTGCTATCGAACGAATTAAAGATTTCTATTCTGCCGAACAGTTGGAACACGCGCTGTGGATTTTTGGCGAGCGCGCATTGGCGGCGGCTAAAGATTATCTGCCTGCTGAATTTACTAGCCCAACGGCGAAACATGCGCTTTTTAATGCCCATTGCAGTGAAACTGAAGTTAATAGGCTGGTGGCTATCGCTGCCGACAATAGTAGCTCCGAACATAGTCAGGTAGTCATTGGAATTGGTGGCGGTGCGGTATTAGATACGGCAAAAGTGGTGGCTCGCCGGTTAGGTGTAAACGTGGTGGCGATTCCGACTATTGCCGCTACCTGCGCGGCCTGGACGCCGCTTTCTGTCTGGTATAGCGACGAAGGCACCGCGTTGCATTATGAAATTTTCGACGACGCCAATCATCTGGTTGTCGTTGAGCCGCGCATCATTCAGCAGGCGCCGAAAGCTTATTTGCTGGCGGGCATTGGTGATACGTTGGCGAAGTGGTACGAAGCGGCGGTGTTATCACCTGAGCCAGAAAAAATTCCTCTCACCGCGCAGCTGGGCCTGAATACGGCGCTGACCATTCGTGATGTTCTGTTGAACCAAAGCGAGGCGGCGTTACAAGCGCAGGCAGAAGGGCAACTGACAAAACCGCTGATTAACGTAATCGACGCGATTATTGCAGGCGGCGGGCTGGTGGGCGGTCTTGGCGAACGCTTTACCCGTATCGCGGCGGCACACTCCGTGCATAACGGACTGACCGCGCTGCCACACACCGACGCTTTTTTGCATGGTACAAAAGTTGCCTACGGTATTTTAGTGCAGAGCGCATTGCTCGAGCAATATGACGTGGTGGCGCAGCTGATTGCGCTTTATCAACGCCTGGAATTACCGGTCAGTCTTGCTGAATTAGAGGTCGATATTCACGACGAAGGGCAGATAAGCCGTATTATTGCCCGCACCTTACAGGCCACGGAATCTATTCACCTGCTGCCGAATAATCCAAATGCCGCATCGCTGCGCGCCGCGCTGGAATATGTCGAGAAGCAGGTGCGTTGATCGCCTAAATAAGCGTTAGGGTAAAGAGAGTCTTATCCGCCGTGAGACTCTCGCCAATCTTTTACCTGCTGTTTAGTGACTTCTTTTTTGTAGCAGGTCGGGGAATATCCGCCGGCACGGCTCCACGCGCTTCTTTGGCCGCAACTGCTGCCATTTCTTGCCGAATTAAAAGGGCAGGCGCAAGTGCCGGGATAAGAGGCGATTGACTCATCAATAATAGATTGTTTTACGGCATCATCCGAAGGGGAATTTCCTTTGGCTAAGGCGCTGTGACTGAATAAAAGCGGGGCGAAGAGAGCAGCTAAATAGAGGGAGCGAGCACGCAAGATCATAGATTACCTCCTTAGGATTAATCCTAACAAATAATCTGTTTCTCAATAAAAGGCAATGTTCAGATTAGCTTAACTGAATTTAATCGTCACTTTATCTCACCAACAGCCACATAAACTCATAAAACTAACTAAAATTTTACAGGTGTTGTGAGAGCGGCCTCAAGATTTGGTGCGCTCTGTTTCCCGTTTTCATAAGGAGCCTGTGAATGACGTCCCTAAGATCCCCGAGAAATTCTTCTGTCGCCGTTGGTATTGTGGCGCTGCTCGACCCATTACCCATCGGATTTTTTACCGCGGCCTGGATATTCGACATCATCTATATCTTTAGTACTGAAATAGCCTGGACCCAAGCGGCGAGCTGGCTCATCGTATTAGGCTTGATTATCGCCATTATTCCTCGTGTTATTAATCTGGTGCAGGTTTGGGTGGGGACTTCATTTGCGCAAAACTCGCCAATAAAGCTGCATTTTTGGCTCAGCCTGCTGGCAATAATCATTTCTATCTTCAATGCCTTTATTCATAGCCGCGATGCGTTTGCCGTGGTGCCAACCGGCGTGACGTTATCCACGATCGTGGTGATTTTGCTGCTTATCGCCAACCTGCAACTCGCCCTGCGCGATCGCACTGCTTAAGGAGAAGCCAAATGAAAAGATTTTATGCACTCTCCGCGCTGGCGTTGACTCTGCCGCTGCTGCTTACCGGCTGCGATAACGCCGCAAAAATTTCTCCCGATCAACAAACGGGTAGCGACCCTAAATTGCCACCGGCGCAGAACTTCTTGCTGCCGCCAATGCAGGTCCCGAGCGGCACGCCGTGGAAAACGGGCGAAACGCCGAAAGTGGCGGCTGGTCTGAAAATTGAAAAAATGGCCGATGGTTTTATGCATCCGCGACAGATTACCGTGTTGCCCAATGGCGACGTGCTGGTCGTTGAAGCCAACAGTCCTCCGGGCGTGACCAGTAAACCCAAAGAATTGATTATGGGACTGGTGCAGAAAGCGTCTGGGAAAGCGGGGCCGGGCGGTAATCGCATTACACTGCTTAGAAATGTCAGCGGCGACGGCAAGACGTGGGAAAAACACATTTTCCTCGAAAATCTGCATTCGCCGTTTGGCGTACAGTTAATTGGTGACCAACTTTATGTCGCCAACGCCGACGGGTTGATGCGTTATCACTATGAGTCCGGCGCGACGCACATTACCGATCCGGGTACGGAGTTAGCCGATTTGCCGGGCGGACCGATTAACCATCACTGGACGAAATCCCTGCTCGCCAGCCCTGACGGCAGCAAGCTTTATGTCGGCATTGGTTCAAACAGTAACATTACCGAAAACGGCATTCAGGCTGAATATCGCCGCGCCGATATCCTTGAAGTTGACGTCGCGTCAGGGGCGAGCCGTATTTTCGCCAGCGGGTTGCGTAATCCAACGGGCCTGCAGTGGGAGCCGCAAAGTGGCAAACTTTGGGCCATTGTGAATGAACGTGATGAAATTGGTGCCGATCTGGTGCCCGATTACATGACTTCAGTACAGGAACACGGTTTTTACGGCTGGCCATACAGCTATTACGGCCAGCATGTCGATGAACGTGTCAGTCCACAACGCCCTGATTTAGTTGAAAAAGCCATTAAGCCAGACTATGCGCTAAGTTCGCACGTTGCCCCTTTAGGCTTGCTGTTCTATACCGGCAACAATTTACCGGCTGAATATCGCGGCGGCGCGTTCGTCAGTGAACACGGTAGCTGGAACCGCAAACCGCTCAATGGTTATCAGGTAGTTTACGTCGCGTTTAAGGATGGCAAACCGGTCGGACAACCTAAACCTGTGGTCACCGGTTTCTTGACCGACGATCAGAAAGAGGTGCGGGGTTTACCCGTTGGTTTAGCGATGGATAAACAGGGCGGCCTGCTGATCGCCGACGACGCGGGCAATACTATTTGGCGCGTGACGGCGGCAAACAGCCAATAATGTCTCATCTTTCTCTACCGCGCTCTTATATAAAGAGCCGGTAGAGTTACCCAAAATAATTGCTGATGTTGTATGAAAAATTGAAATATCATTATTAGGCCGATGCTATAGGATAAATAAAGTCGCAGTTCGCAACTTAACTTATTTATTCTACAGGGGTCTGCAAATGAATAGTCAACGCCGCCATATATCTGCCTTCACTCTTTCCTCAATGTTATTTATTGCTGCACCATTTGCCTCTTGGGCCGACAATCAGCCCGTGGCCGTAGGCGCGCAATATGATACGACCCATGTTTATGTCCAGCCAGGAAAGATGGATGCCTTTGTAGATAGCATCTTAAAAACCTTTGGTGGAACAGTGACTAAGCGCGTTAACGTTGACGTTACGCCAACGCCAAGCCAGACGTGGTCACAGTTGATTCTGACGCCAGCGGGCGGATTTTCCGTGTTTGATTTCACTACGCCAGCGCCTTATCCGTTTGGTCAGGAACGTAACGGATTTTTAGTAAAGGATTTAGATAGTGCCATTGCGCAAGCTAAACAGGCGGGTGCCGATGTATTAGTTGAGCCTTTCAACGATCCTATTGGTCGCGACGCCGTTATTCAATGGCCAGGCGGCGTAAATACCCAGCTTTATTGGCATACGACAGCACCGAAATATACCCCGCTGACCAACACTCCCGAAAATAGGCTCTATATTTCACAATATCGCGTCGACGATTTTATTAAAAGTTTCCTCAGTTTTTCAAAAGGACATGTGGTTAGCGATCGCAAAATCGATGCCGCTTATATGGGCCAAAAACAGCAGGTGAGGGAGGTTGAGCTTGAATCGACCTTTGGTAAAACTCAAATCTTCGTGACCAACGGGCAACTTAATTATCCGTTTGGCCTCGAAAAAACCGGTTACGCCGTCAAAGACTTGACCACCACGCTAGACAAAGCGTTGTCCTCGGGCGCAAAAGTTCTCTGGCAAAGCACTCAGGCTGAGGCGAAACATTTGGCGATGGTGCAATTCCCCGGCGGTTATATCGCTGAAATTCATCAGATTTAGGCTGAATTCGTATTATGCGTTAAAGCCTTTCTTTAAGTTTTAAGCCTTTACTCGCGCGGCGCGCCTATACAGCGTGCTGCGCGCAATGCCCAAGGCTTTAGCCGTCTTGCTGATATTTCCTCTGAATCGCTTCAACGTTTCGGCAATTAATCGATCGTCATGCTGCTGCAATACGGGCACGACCTCATCGGCCACACGCTGATACTGAACGGGAAGCTTATCGACGGTCAAAATTTCATTGTCGTCGGCCAGCGCCAGCAGCACTTTCAACAAGCTGCGCAGCTGGCGAACATTGCCTGGCCATCTATGCACGGCGAGAGTTTCCGTCAACGCGTGATGCAAATAAATGCCTCGCCGCTCGCCACCCAACTCTTGCCACAGTTGGGTAATAAAGGAGGAGAGCGCGGGCCATTCGCGCAGGGGCGGAATAGTCAGGGAAAATTCCTGAAGCCGGTAAACTAAATCTTCTCGGAAACGCCCTTCGGCCACTAACTGCCCAAGGTCATGATGGGTTGCGCTGATGACGGCAAAATTCACCGGCCAACTGTGGCTCGACCCAAGCGGCGCGACCTCTTTTTCTTGCAACACGCGCAGCAGGCGAGTCTGCAATGCTAGAGGCATGTCACCAATTTCATCGAGGAACAGCACGCCACCGTCAGCTTCGCGGATTTTGCCGATGTATCCGTTTTTGCTCGCGCCCGTAAAAGCCCCAGCCTGATAGCCAAACAGTTCAGACTCAATCAAAGATTCTGGAATGGCCGCGCAGTTAATGGCAACAAATTTACCTTGCCGCCAGCGGCTTTGCTGATGCAGGGCGCGGCTGACGTACTCTTTGCCGCTTCCGGTTTCACCATTGATTCCCAAGGAGATTCCGGCATTGAGCAGCTTAATCATTTTAGCGACGTCGCCGCGTAATGCGGGACAAAGCGGCGAGGAGGGCGTTGATGCAACAGGGAAAATAACCCGTGCCGGCGCGCGAAGGCGATAGAAAAACCGTTGCTGTCGATAACAATAAAGGGTTTGCGGAACGTTATTTTCAACCTGCTCGCCCGTTGGGAAAATCTCCTGGAAGGTTATTTTTGACAACTTGTCGGCGTTAATTGACAGCGTTTGCATCGCCGCGCGGTTAGCCGCCATGAGTACGTTATCAGAGAAAATCAGCAGTAACTCGTCGAGATTATCCAGCCCTTGTATCTGCGGATGCAAATTCATCAGCCACTGATCGGCATGCAGGCTCTGTTTCATCCAGAGATATTCAATATTTTTGGCCGCGTCTTTGACCCACTCCAGCGTGTGCGGATGCGAAAAATTGGCCGGACCGGAAATATCCAGCACGCCAGCAACTTGGCCGTTTGGGGCTTGCAAGGTCATGGCGGCGCAGTAAAGCCCCTGATTACTGGTCAAATAATGTTGATGACCAAGAATTTCGCAGCCGTCATCGATTGCCAGCGCTGTGCCAATGGCGTTGGTGCCGCGTCCGCATTCGCTCCACAGATTGCCGGGCGCGAGGGCAAAACGCTCGGCTTTTTGTAGCGCCTGCATGTCACCTACGGTATTGAGCACCATGCCTCTGGCATCTGACAGGATCACAACCGACTGTTTATCGGCGATTTTTTCAGCCAAAGCCTTTACCGCAGGTTGTGCAAACTGTTGCAGCGCCGCATTGCTGGCCAGCACGTCGACCAGCTCATTCTGTCGAATCGAAGGGAAATCATTGGTTAAACGATCCAAACCGTAACGCGCACTGCGCCCCCAGGAATCATGCAGCAGAGGATTGAAAAGGGTATCGCGCATACGGCACCTCAAAGTTGTAGCGAAAGTGTTTCAATATTGTAGCGATTTGAATTTTGAGGTGTTGCGATTTGCAACACAGTTAATGAAATTTATGTCGCAGAGGATTAACCTCACTCGCTTCAACCTTGTAACCTGATGAAATAGAACAATAATTTATTATCTTCGCCGTGCTATCAAGAGTGGCACGCATGCTGCATTTAGTTATCACTGGATAGTTATCACTGCATTAGTTTTACAGAAGCCCGTATCTAGCCCAATAAGAGAAGCTGAACGGCCAATGTCCCTACGAGATCGACCCTACATAAGGAGTTTGCAATGCAATACGCACATCCCGGCAAACCGGGCGCTTTGTTTACCCTCAAAGCGACCTATGGCAACTATATTGATGGCAAATTCATCGAGCCATTAAATGGCCAATATTTTATGAATACCTCGCCAGTTGACGGCAGCGATATCGGACAGTTTCCGCGCTCCGATGGCCGAGATATTGATGCTGCTTTAGACGCAGCGCATCGCGTGGCTGACTCCTGGGGCAAAACCAGCGTTCAGCAACGTTCGAATTTATTGTTAAAAGTCGCCGATACCATTGAAGCTAATCTCGAATATCTGGCCGTGGCCGAAAGTTGGGACAACGGTAAACCCGTGCGTGAAACACTGAATGCCGATTTGCCGCTGGCCGTCGATCACTTCCGTTATTTCGCCGGTTGTTTGCGCGCGCAGGAAGGCAGCGCCGCAGAAATTGATGAAAAAACCGTGGCTTATCACTTCCATGAACCTCTCGGCGTAGTAGGACAAATCATTCCGTGGAACTTCCCACTGTTAATGGCGGCTTGGAAACTTGCTCCCGCATTGGCGGCGGGTAACTGCGTAGTGTTAAAACCTGCTGAACAAACGCCGTTAGGCATCACCTTATTGCTCGAACTAATTGGCGATATTTTCCCGGCGGGCGTGCTGAACGTGGTGCAAGGTTATGGCAAAGAAGCGGGTGAAGCACTGGCGACCAGCAAACGCATCGCTAAAATTGCCTTCACCGGATCGACGCCGGTTGGCCGCCACATCATGGCCTGCGCCGCAGAAAATATTATTCCGTGTACCGTCGAGCTTGGCGGCAAGTCGCCAAATATTTACTTTGCCGATGTGATGGACGCGGAAGAAGAGTTTGTAGAAAAAGCAGTAGAAGGTTTGGTGCTCGGATTCTTCAATCAGGGCGAGGTCTGTACTTGTCCGTCACGCGCGCTGATCCACGAATCAATTTATGAATCTTTCATGGAACGGGTGATGGCCAAAGTGGCGACCATTCGCCGTGGCGATCCGTTGGACACCGACACCATGATCGGCGCGCAGGCTTCGCGTCAACAGTTTGACAAGATCCTGTCGTACATTGATATCGCCAAACAGGAAGGTGGCAAGATTTTGGTCGGCGGCGAGCGCGCATCGGTAAAACCTGAGCTTGATAACGGCTTCTATATTCAGCCAACGTTAATCAAGGGCGAGAACGACATGCGTTGCTTCCAGGAAGAAATTTTTGGGCCGGTAATTGGCATCACCACCTTTAGAGATGAAGCACAAGCCCTTGAAATTGCGAACGAAACGCAGTTTGGCTTAGGCGCTGGCGTATGGACGCGTGATACAAATCTGGCGTATCGCATGGGTCGCAGCATTAAAGCGGGCCGCGTTTGGACCAACTGTTATCACGTTTATCCGGCTCATGCGGCGTTTGGTGGATATAAAAAATCCGGCGTTGGCCGTGAAACTCACAAAATGGCGCTGAGCCAGTATCAGCAAATCAAAAACTTGCTGGTTAGTTACGACACCAAACCCTTAGGCCTGTTTTAAGCTTGGTAGTTAAAGTTAGGGTCAAAAGTTAAGGTGAAAAGAGTAGGGTGATAAGCCGTGCTACAAGGCTTATCACATAATGAGGCTCCAAATGGGGCCTCATTTTTTTACCTTAAATTTCTATTTTTACTTACCTATCAGAAACTTAATGTATATTACACGGCATGATTGAACAGTACGGAAGCATCGGCGCCTTTGTCGGTGTTTATGATGTTAAGCAATTTTCCCTGTCCGATATCGACCCACGTCAGCTTGTTATCTTCGGTAGATGTGATGACCCGTTCATCATTATCGGTCAAGGTGATAGCCGTCGGGGCTGCCGATAAGGCAATTTCTTTGATAAATTTGAGTTCCGGGCTGTAAATCAGCAGGCTTTTACGCGCTGAGTTAGCAACGACCAAATTGCCGTTTTTAAGCGCGACGACGCGAACGCTTTCTCCTTGCGTTACAGCCTGATGCAGCAATTTCATCGATGTCGCTTCATAAGCTTTAATCGCGTTGCCGTAGCGATTAATAATATAGAAACGCTTCTCGTCAGGGCTTAAACAGCAGCCTTCGGGGCCTTTGCCATTCAACACTTTATGTACAGGCTGGGTCGGATCTTCAGTATTGACCGAAATGGCCATGCCGCTCAAAGTATCAGAAACCCAGGCGCGATCGCCGGCTTTGTTTAGCACAAAGTAATGGCTGCGCGCACCGTTGACGGGAATGATGGCATCTGGCTCATCGTTGTTAACCGGATCGTCGAAGCGAATAAGCACCGAGCTGGTTTCACTCAGCACAAACAGGCGACCTTTATCATCCAGTCGAATTCCGTGCAGGCGATGATAGGGAGTTAAGTCGATGGTGTTGATCACCTTTAACTGCTGCATATCAACAACAGTTATAACATTGCCACCAACGCCGGGTGCCAGCCATTTTTTTACGCCGTATTGTGCAATGAAAGCATGACGGTTATCCGCAGTAATGACCAGCTCGTGACTTTGCTCGGGCAGCGGAAGTTGCGCCAGACTTTTTCCGTCGGCAAGACTGTAGACGCCAAGACTGCAAATCTCTTTTTGTACCACGGCGATAGCGTTGGCTTGTGATAACGGCACGGCGGTGGCAGACGAACTGATAGCAGCTTGAGACATATGAGGTTCACCTTTGGGCGCGGAGGTTTGGGCATAAACGGAAGGTACGAGCATCGATGCGGCAGTTAGAGAAGAGAGTTGCAAAAACTTTCGACGAGTAAAACAATCAGGCATTAGAAACGGCTCCAAAAAAAGGTCGTCTTATAACTGTAGCAGCTGAGAACAGGATGGCTAAAAAAGGTCGGGATATGAGGATCTTTATGAACCCGAGAACGAAGCTCAATAGTACAGAATCCACGTAGCGTTACCTAGGTGCGCATAATGTATATTATGTTAAATGGGATCTTGATAGTTGGTTGAGACGATTCTATTACACCTAGCCGTTTTATCCGTTCCCTACCCAGCCTTGCGCTGTTGTTTCATCGTTCAAGGCGATTGGAGGTTTTGCCCTTCAACGCATAGCTCGACAATAGATTGTAGGCCTGAATGATTTGCTCGTAAAAAATAACTCCCTGTCTGGTCAGTTTCATCCCGGCGTGACTCCGCGTAAACAAACTAAAACCCACTTCATCTTCCAGCAGCTTTATCTGCCGACTTAATGGCGGCGCTGTGGTAAATAACTTTGCCGCCGCTTTTGACAGCGTGCCTTCTTCAACCGTGACTATAAACGAGCTGAGTCTTTTACTGATCATTAACGACACCTCTTTCTGACACAGTATGTGAGCCTGTGAAAATTATTATTCTTCGCAGTCATACTCACTTTTTAGCGCGCGAAATTCGAGGCCAAGAATGTTAATAACCTGAATGTGATAAATATTATCCGTAGAAGTTTTCTACTGAGAAAAATGATTGCCCTCCTGGTCTCTTAATATTATTCCGGGCTTGATTGCCAGATCAATTTAACGCTGGCGTTCCAAAAATTGAAATATACGCACTCAAGTATCCGGCGTAGCGTTTAAGCCAGCAGGGAAAATGCTTAATGCCGCTGGCTATCGCCATTAGAAATTCAAATACACTAAGAGATACTATTCAATGAACGACAAAACGTTAAACAGCAAAATTATAAAGAAAGATGACCTAACAGAAACAACCTACGCCATTAACTCCTTCCATCCCAAGACAGAAACAGAAAAATATAGTTATACTTCGGCTCGTGTGATGAAACCGGTTTATAACAAGTATAAAAAAGGCTCAGCCAAAACTAAGGTATTTGGTTACTACACTGACTGGTCACAATATGACGGAAGATTGGAGGATAAATTCGGCGAAGATGACTGTGGCGCAGGCTACGATTTAGCCAACCTCCCCGCTACCGCTTTTGATAAAATCATTTTTGGCTTTATTGGAATTGTGGGTGACCAAGGTGAAAAAGCGGCCGTCATTGCCAAAGCTGCCGCCCAACAAAATAAGGTACTGCATGAACCGACTTTCCTTGATCCCTGGGGTGATTTCCAGTCTTATCGCAATTGCGGTTTAGCGGCAGGAGGCGGTGAAATCGATGTTGCTACTGTAACCCAGGAGAACTCAAAAGGCGTGCTTGGCGGGCTGCGTGATCTCCAACAGAAAGCCAAAACTGTAGGTCACGAGCTGGTACTTTCGATGAGTATTGGCGGCTGGACCATGAGTCATGCTTTCCACGAACTGGCAAAAACACCTACTGGCCGCACTACTTTTGCTTTAGGCGTAGTTAAGCTCTTCAAGCAATTTCCGATGTTTAGTGAACTTGATATAGATTGGGAATACCCGGGTGATAAAGGTAATAATAATCCGTTTGGTCCTGAAGATGGCGATAATTATGTAGCGTTAATTAGAGAGTTGCAGGGACAATTTGTTGCAGCGAATATTGCTCACATCAAAATCAGCATTGCCGCTTCCGCTGTTATTTCTAAAATTCAGCATAGTAAAATTAAAGAATTAATTCATGCTGGTTTGCATGGTATCAATCTCATGACCTACGACTACTTCGGGACGCCTTGGGCCACCAAATTAGCGCATCATACTAATCTGTTACCTTCTGAACTTGACGGTGATGCAGTAGATACCGTTATTCAATATTTGATTGAACAAGGCGTTGCTTCCGAGAATATTAATATTGGTTATGCCGGTTATTCGCGCAATGCTCAAAATGCCGAAATCGAGACGTTGTCACCGTTGAAAGGCACCTATAAACCTGTAGCTGACAAAAAAACCACGGGTACTCTTGAATCAGGCACCTCAGTTTGGGCCGATATTATTTATAATTATCTAGATCTGGAAAATCAGTGCGGCCGTAACGGCTTTGATGTTTATACCGACCAAGTTGCTGATGCCGACTACCTTTATAATAAAGGTAGTAAGTTCTTTATGTCGATTGATACCCCTCGCACGGTCAAAGCCAAGGGTGAATATGCCGCTAAACATAATCTGGGTGGCGTATTTACCTGGACTATCGATCAGGATAACGGCGTTCTGATTAATGCTGCCCGCGAAGGTTTGGGTTATGAAATAGAAAGTGAAGTTATTGATATGCAGCCTTTCTATTTTGAAGGGATTAATGTTGTTAAGGATGCGATTAAGCCAGTTGATGAAACCAAACCTGTTAATGAAGTCATCAACCCTTTCGTAAAAGGCACTATCGAATTAACCGTAGTAGGAGGTGCTTCCATTCAACTCACTGCAAAAGGCTATGAAGGTGCGGGATTAACTTACCAATGGATTAAACCACAAGGCATTGTTACAACAGAAAGATCAACACACACAATCGAAATAAAAGTGCCTAAGGTTACTGTACCTACTCAATTAACCTTCCAATTGAATGTTGAAGATAGGCAAAACTTTGCACGACACAACCCCTATTATGTTCTCAATGTCGTAAATTCCATGGACAACATTACTGTTGATGAAAAGCCAATTGATGAAAAACCTGTCAATGAAAAGCCTATTGATAATACCGATACTAAACCTAATGGCAATTGCTCGGCTTGGGACGAAAAAAGCCATGTTTATAGCAAAGGTAATAAAGTTTCGTTTGGCGGCGTAACTTATCTTTGTATAAATCCACATACGTCTAATTCAGGCTGGGCACCCGGTGTTGCTTTCACTTTATGGCAGCCGATTGCTTAAAAAGAGAATTGAAAATCTAGACGCATAAAAGAAACCCGGCCATCTGCGCCGGGTTTCACGTTTATATTGCTGCCACTCCATGCTTAACGCGGCCTAGATATCTTTAACCGCGACACCATTTTGGCTGTCAAAACCAACGCGTCCGATAAACGGCAAACGCAGCGCCGGATGTTTGAAATCGATACCAAGATTAAGCCCCAGCACGTTGAATTCAAAGCCCTCCTGCGAACCGACCGTCACGCCTAAAATTCCCAGCGCAGAAACTTGAACCCCCTTCCCTGACGGCGGCAAACCCACCGGATGACTCAATGGACGATAGTCTTTGCCAATAGCGTTCGACGGCAAATCAAGTTTAAGTTCAGGCACTTCGCGGCCAATGTGCGCCATAAAGGTGTTGCTGTTAGGTCCTGGCCAGGCATGGTAAGAATGTGGGAACGGATAGCTTTTAATCGCTGCTTCAATTTTCGGGATCATCGCTTCGGCGGCCGCACCTCTATGATCAACCAGAATTCTAGGCTTTGAGCCAAACCAGTAACCGTCGGGAATGGCATAGTTTTGACGCACCACGTCATCCCTTCCCCAACCAATTACGTCGTAACGGGTATACGATGTTTCTCCGGCTCGTTTGAAAATAATCCACGGATGCACCGCAAACAGTCCACGCCAGCCGTAGGTAGGCGCGGTATAAATTTCGACAATCGCCGTGTCGCGCAGCTTTACAGGATCGGGCGCTAACGAGGCAGAATCACGACGAGTGGTCGACCAATTATGGCTTATCGGTTCATCTTTGGTTTGAGAAGCTTTGGCATAACTGTAACCAAAGGAGAGCAATAAAATACACAGGTAACATAGGCCAAACCATTTAAGATAAGTCATAGATTTTTCACATATTCCTTAGAATGTCTTTAAACCCTAGGATAAAAAAAGGGCTGTAGCAAGTTAACGAAATAGCCATATAAAGTGCTTATGAAACAAACGCCCACTGGCGGTAAATTGCGCAGTTAAAATGAACATATTTCACTAGATATCAATGGATAAGACTATAGGAATCTCTGTATAGTATTCTCGCTGCACATTATTTGACTATATTTCAAAAAAGCATGTTTCGAATAAGCATGTTTCAAATATAAGAGATACGTATTCATGAAGAAATTGCTGTTATCCGCGCTCATCGCTACCTCCGTCGTTATGCTCTCCGCCTGCAAACAGGCTGACGATAACAAAGTAAAAGTCGCCATTAATACCGGTCCTGATCAGGCTATTTGGCAAGTGGTACAGAAAGTGGCCAAAGATAAATATAATCTGGACGTTGATGTCGTCTCTTTCAATGATTATGTTCTGCCGAATGAATCCTTGAACAGCAAAGATGTTGATGCCAACGCATTCCAAAGTCTGCCTTATCTCGAAGCGCAGTCTAAAGAGCGCGGTTATCACTTTGCGATTCTAACCAAAACCTTTATTTTCCCGATTGCAGCCTATTCCAAGAAAATCAAAAACATCAAAGATCTGCCAGAAGGCGCGACGATTACTATTTCCAACGAAGCGACCACCCTTGGCCGCAGCCTTCTGCTGTTACAAGCTCAAGGTCTTATCAAGTTGAAAGACGGTGTCGGCTATCTGCCTACTACACTTGACGTCACCGAGAATCCAAAAAATCTTAAGCTGGTTCAAGTAGATACCCCGCAATTGACGCGCACGCTTGATGATCCTAACGTTACGCTCTCTATCATCAACACTAACTTCTCTTCACAGGTTGGCCTGTCCGCTTCGCGCGATGGTCTATTCATGGAAGACGCGGCATCTCCGTATGTGAATGCGCTGGTTGCCCGCGAAGATGATAAAGACAGCAAGAAGCTGCAAGAGTTGACGGAAGCGTTTAAAAATCCGGCCGTCGCAGAAAAAGCCAAAGAAGTTTATAAAGGCGACGCTATTCCAGCCTGGTAAGCCCTACCCAATAATTCTTAATCCGGCAGTGAACGCTGTCGGATTAGTTATAGCGACGAGTAGTCTTGGAACCTTATCAATCTCAACGTACTATTAATCCTAGGTTCGCATAAATCCTAGAGTCGCATTAATCCTAGAGTCGCATTAATCCTAGAGTCACATTAATCTCATAGCCACGTCTGATTTTTGCATGTTAGTATCCAGAAACTTTTGTAAGTTTACTTACAGCAAATGTAAATGACTGACGAGATTACTATGAGAACATCCTTTGTTATTTTGACATGGAATCGAGGAGCGATGCTTCCTGTTTGTCTAGAAGCGTTATATCGCTCAATCAATGACAAGAAGCAGTCGGAAATCATTATTTTCAATAATGCATCGACCGATAATACCCCAAGCATACTGGCAGCCTTTAAGGAAAAATATCAGGACAGTATCACAATCAGAGTGGTTAATAATGCCACAAACCTTGGACTCAATGCTTATAAGCAGCTGATGCCGATGGCCAAGGGTGACTATATCATCGAGGTTGATGATGACGTGCTCGAATTCCCCGATGCTGTCGACGATGTGTTTGTAAAATATCTCAACACCTTCAAAAAATTCGGTTTCCTTTGCCTTGATGTGGTCAAAAATGAACACACCAACGGCGCTAAACCGCCAGAAGATCAGTATCACGATTTTTCAGTCGATGGGCTTACCGTGCAGATTGGTCCTACCGGCGGATGGTGTGCCGGTTTTCGAAGAAAAGATTATCGTATCATTTCGTTTATCTTTGAGAAGTTCACTAAGCTGGGCTTCAACAATGGCGAAGACGCGGTTATCTCTCGCTACTTCAGAAGGCTCGGCAAAAAATCTGGCGTGATTAAAGACGTTAAATGTTTCCACGCCGTTGGCCCTTACTATGCCAAACAGTATGGTTCGCTCGACCGCGACATCGAAAAATATGAAACCGCTGGCATTACCTACCTGTCGGATGAATATAAAAACCATCGCTAAAGTTTGTTGAAAGCCTTCACGCGTAAGATAACGCTCCTCGCAAATCGCTAAACGATTCTTTGAGCATCTCGCCGCCAGTTAACGCTGGCGGATAATATTTTTCCTCTCTTAACCCCCTATTTACCCTCTGTTAACACCCTGATTGTACAACAGTTGCGCACTTGAACCTCTTCGTTCAACAAACCTTTACCTAACGATTAGAAAATAACCCCTCATATCGCGCGTTTTTTGAACTAAACTGATCGCGCTACGTGAAATCTGAAATTCTTTTGCCCCTCTTGGTCAGCAGAAATCACGTAGGGCAACTCAATTTGAGTTAATGCCCATTTAATCAACTACCTATTGATTACCAATGGAAAAGCGTAAACATCTATACACAAAATTATTGATTGAGTCATGGGTCAAAAAGCCCTATATTGGCCGCGCTTTAACAACAGCAGTTACCTTTTTAATTCATTTATTCAACCGTGATGTTTGTAAAAACCTCGGTTGTAGGAGAGATATGATGACGGATAAAGTCCGTATTGATACTTTAGGTGCTAATTCATTAAACCAAAACAATGAAACCTATTTGGCGAGACAAGCTGAATTTGAATCGAATGTTAGGAGTTATCCACGCAAGTTGCCGTTCGCGATCGCGAAAGCTTTAGGCGTGTGGATCACCGACGTTGAGAATAATCAATATCTTGACTGCCTGGCCGGTGCGGGTACGCTTGCGCTTGGACATAATCACCCTGACATACTGCAAAGCATCCAAAATGTCATTACTAGCGGCTTGCCGTTACATACGCTTGATCTGACAACGCCGTTGAAAGATAAGTTCTCTGATTACCTGCTGTCAATTCTGCCAGGTCAGGGTAAAGAGTATTGCCTGCAGTTCACCGGCCCTTCCGGTGCTGACGCAGTTGAAGCCGCACTTAAGCTGGCTAAAAAATATACCGGCCGTACCAGCGTAATCAGCTTCTCCGGCGGTTACCACGGTATGACCCACGGCGCGCTGGCGGTAACGGGTAACCTGTCACCGAAAGAAGCCGTAAACGGCATGATGCCAGAAGTCCAGTTTATGCCTTATCCGCACCTGTACCGCTGCCCGCTGGGCATTGGCGGTGACGCGGGCGTGAAAGCACTGACTTACTACTTCGAAAACCTGATCAACGATGTCGAAAGTGGCGTGCGCAAACCTGCGGCCGTTATTCTTGAAGCCGTTCAGGGCGAAGGCGGCGTGAACCCGGCTCCGGTCGAATGGTTGCAGCGCATCCGTAAAGTGACTCAGGAACACGGCATTCTGCTGATCATCGATGAAGTTCAGGCTGGCTTTGGCCGTACCGGCAAGCTGTTCGCCTTCGAACACGCTGGCATCGAGCCAGACATTATCGTGATGTCCAAAGCAGTGGGCGGCGGTTTGCCGTTGGCCGTATTGGGTATCAAAAAACAGTTCGATGCGTGGGAACCAGGTCACCACACTGGCACCTTCCGCGGCAACCAGCTGGCGATGGCTACCGGTTTGACCACTCTGCAACACCTGAAAGACAACAACATTCCAGAGAAAGTTGCTGCTCAGGGTGAATGGCTGAAAGGCAAACTGGCCGAGATGCAAAAACGCTACCCAGTGCTGGGCAACGTGCGCGGCTTGGGTCTGATGCTCGGTATCGAGATTGTTAAACCAAACGAAGCTCCGGATCACATGGGTTCATACCCTGCCGACGGCGCGCTTTCTGCTCTGCTGCAGAAAAAATGTTTCGAAAACGGGCTGATTCTCGAGCGCGGCGGCCGTCATGGCGCGGTGTTGCGTCTGCTGCCTTCCCTGTTGATTACCAATGCTGAATTGGAAATCTTCCTGGATAAATTCGAAAACGCCCTGCTGTGTGCTGGCATTAAACCTCTTTAAGTGAAGTGAGTTTCGTGATGTCTAAGTTGAACCCGATCCTGGCCGCTTCTGCGCAAAGCACTGAAGCCTACAAGCAAGCTATCGCTCAGAGTAGCCAGGCCGTCGTGCAGTGGCTGCAACAGCCTGAAATGTATCAGGGAAAATCCGTTGCAGAACTGCGTGAACGCATCACGCTGGATTTCAATCCTCAAGGCCTGGGCAACCAGGCTGCGATTGAGCGTGCAATTGAGTACTTTTTAAAAGATAGCCTGTCAGTTCACCACCCTCAGTGTGTGGCGCACCTGCACTGCCCAAGCCTGGTTGTTAGCCAGGCAGCGGAAGTGCTGATCAATGCGACCAACCAGAGCATGGACTCCTGGGACCAAAGCCCGTCCGCGACCATTATCGAAATGAAACTGATCGAATGGCTGCGTACTCAGGTTGGCTATCAGCCTGGCGACGCTGGCGTATTCACCAGTGGCGGCACGCAGAGCAATCTGATGGGTCTGATGTTGGCGCGTGACGCATTCTTTGCGCGCCAGGGTCACTCAGTTCAGCAGGATGGTTTGACCGGTAATCTCAAGAAAATCAAAGTATTCTGTTCTGAACATGCACACTTCTCCGTGCAGAAGAACATGGCGCTGCTTGGTTTGGGTTATCAGTCCGTCACTCTGGTTAAAACTGACGAATTCTCGCGTATGGATCTTAACGATCTGACCGCGAAAATCGAGCAGGCACAGGCGAACGGCGAACAGATTCTGGCTATCGTTGCGACGGCGGGTACTACCGATGCCGGCGCTATCGACCCACTGCGCGCAATCGCAGGTCTGGCGGCGAAGCATGACATCTGGATGCACGTTGACGCAGCATGGGGCGGCGCCCTTCTGCTGTCTGAAAAATATCGTGACTATCTGGACGGCATCGAGCTCGTGGATTCCATCACTCTGGACTTCCATAAGCAGTTCTTCCAGACCATCAGCTGTGGCGCATTCTTGCTGAAAGAAGCCCGTCACTACGAGCTGATGCGCTATCAGGCGGCGTACCTGAACTCAGAATTTGACGAAGCTCAGGGCGTGCCGAATCTGGTCTCTAAATCGCTGCAAACCACTCGTCGTTTCGATGCATTGAAACTGTGGATGGGTCTGGAAGCGCTGGGTCAGAAGCAGTATGCCGAGATTATCGATCACGGTGTCACTTTGGCGCAGGACGTTGCACAGTACGTTATCGAACAGCCAGAGCTTGAGTTGGTGATGAAGCCACAGCTGGCGAGCGTGCTGTTCCGTTATCGTCCAGAAGCGATGGCAACCAGCGGTGACGCAGCAATTGCGCTGTTTAACCAGCGTATCGGCGATGCCCTGCTGGATTCTGGCCGCGCTAACGTAGGCGTGACAGAGCACAACGGTGTAACCTGCCTGAAGCTGACTCTGCTGAACCCAACGGTCACGCTGGAAGATATCAAAGTTCTGCTGGCGCTGGTCGATACCACCGCAAAACAGCTGCTGAACGCGTAATTTTCATTTGAAAATACGTTTTCTTAGATAGCGTTTGAAAGCCGATAACCTCACCGTTATCGGCTTTTTCTTTTTAAGTGCGTTAGAACTTATTAAACGTATCAAAACGTATTAAGCATTTTAGAACTTCTCCGGCAATTCGGTGCTGAGTTCACCGCTGTAGCCGTAAATATTCGCTACCCCACTTGTTGCACCAACGCAGACATGGAATTTTTCGCCTGCCTTACGACGACCTACAACTTTGAATGATTCTGGAGTAGCCTCACAGTCGTAGGTTTTATATTCCCAGCTTCCGCTAGAAGTTTTATAACCACACGTCGCGCGTTGCGTCGTTAATGCCCCGGCCATTGAATAAGCTGATAACTCACCTTCAAAAACAAAACCTGTAGGGCCATCTGCGCGCACTCTGCCTTCAAGGCGAACGTCATACTTGGTGTTTTCGAAACAGTCTTCTGTGATATAAGTCGGTTTCAGCGCTTGCCATGGGCCGCCCGCCTCAACCGTTATCTTGTCGCAATAGTCATATTGACCACTTAGACCTTCATTGAACCCCAACCGAAAATCCACCTCTTCATTTGATACTCTTCTGCCTTTCCCTTCGACGTTAAAAGTATTATCGCTTCCACCCTCGAGTGTGAATTCCTGATAAGTAAATTCATCCGAATAACCGCCATGACCTAGGCGCACCGTATTGCTAAAACTTTCCCCTGAACGGTTCAATGGGCAGTGAGCGGTCAGTTTTCCAGAAAATTTATAGCCCGTAGCGCCATCAGGTTCAATCGTTCCCTCAAAGCTCGCTTCGGATTGATAATGAGTTTTATAGTACAATTTGAATGCAGGCATAGGATAAATCTCCACATATTTGACATTGAAAAGCTTTAACGACTAATACATAAGTAAATCTTAATTAAAGCTAGCCAATATTTATTGTCCTGGCAAATTTCAACGCGGTCTAACACCTCTTTCGGTCACCCTTTTATTCATCAAATCTATGGTTAACGCTTTATAAGAAGCTTTTATTGATTGTTTTTATCTCTAAGGTTTGTATAAGGGATTATTAAGTAATTTTGAATGTTGTAACTATAAAAATGCGATTCAAAATCCGCTTACAATATTGCACCCTCTCAAACCGGCAAGTTCTGAATGAGTGATTACACTTATCTTTATTAAGGTATTTGTTTCATTAAATCAGGAGTCTCCAATGACCACTAAACGACGCTCGGTGCCCGGCATTCATCCCTACGACGGTCCGGCAGGCGGTTGGGGAGCGCTTAAAGCTACGGCGATTGCCGTTCGTAATCAAATGGATACGCTAACTGCCCCTGCTACTTTGCTGCGAACCAACCAACCCGACGGTTTTGACTGCCCCGGCTGTGCGTGGCCAGATAAAGAGCAGCACTCCACTTTCCAATTTTGCGAAAACGGGGCCAAAGCGGTTACCTGGGAGGCGACCAGCAAACGCCTGACGCCAGAGTTTCTGGCAAAAAATACCGTGACCTCCCTGCTCGAGAAATCCGATTTTGAACTGGAAGATTACGGACGCATCACCCATCCGCTGCGTTACGATGCCGAAACCGATACTCTGCGCCCTATCGAATGGCCTGACGCTTTCGAACGAATCGGCAAGGCATTGCGCGCCATGCCTTCACCCGATAGCGTCGAGTTTTATACTTCGGGCCGAACATCAAACGAAGCCGCTTACCTGTTCCAACTGTTTGCCCGCGAATTCGGCACCAACAATTTCCCCGACTGTTCCAACATGTGCCACGAGGCGACCAGCGTCGGGCTGCCGCAGTCTATCGGCATCGGCAAAGGCACGGTTTCGCTGGAAGATTTCGACAAAACCGAGCTGATTATTTCGATTGGTCACAATCCTGGTACTAACCATCCGCGCATGATGGGCACCCTTCACGAAGCCGCGCGGCGCAAGGTGCCGATTATCGTTTTCAATCCGTTGAAAGAACGCGCGCTTGAACGTTTTGCCGATCCGCAAAACGTTAGGGAGATGGCGACCTACAGTTCGACCAATATTGCTTCGACCTATTTTCAAGTGAAAGCCGGCGGCGATGCGGCGGCCATCAAAGGGATAATGAAAGCCCTATTGGAAATGGATGCTGAAACCGGCAACCTGCTCGATAACGCGTTTATTGCTGAACACACTCAAGGATTTGACCTGCTCGCGCTGGATATGAAAACCACCGAGTGGCAAGGCATCGAGAAAGAGTCTGGCCTGACCCGTGATCAGCTTAAACAGGTCGCCGAGCTTTATGCCAAATCAAACGCTACGATTGTTACTTACGGCATGGGCATTACCCAACATAACAAAGGCACCGCCAACGTGCGGTTGATTGCCGACCTGCTGCTGTTGCGCGGTAATTTTGGCAAGCCGGGCGCGGGAATTTGCCCGCTTCGTGGACATTCCAACGTGCAGGGAAACCGCACGGTCGGCATTACCGAGAAGCCAACGGCCGCGTTTCTGGAAAAAATTGAGCAGGTTTTCGGTTTTGAACCACCGAAAGAACACGGGCATGACGCCGTAAAAGCGATGGAAGCGATGGTGGCGGGCACGGCTAAAGCGCTTATCTGCGTGGGCGGTAACTTTGCCGTTGCCATGCCCGACCCAGAAAAGAGCTTTAAAGCCATGAAGGCGCTCGACCTGAGTGTTCAGGTAGGCACCAAGCTAAATCTTTCGCATTTGCTTGTCGCCAAAGAACATTTTGTATTCCCCTGCTTGGGTCGTACGGAATTGGATCTGCAAGCCAGCGGCCGTCAGGCGATCACGGTAGAAGATTCGATGTCGATGGTTCACGCCTCTTCCGGAAAATTAAAACCCGCCTCAAAGCAGCTGCTTTCTGAAATTGATATCGTCGGGCGTATGGCCAAAGCTACGCTTCCAGAAACCAAAGTGCCGTGGATGGAGCTGGTTGCCGATTATCGTCTGATCCGCGATTTGATTGAGAAAACCATTCCGGGATTCGACGATTACAATGCGCGAATCGATAAGCCAAACGGTTTTCGAATGCCGCTGCCGCCTACCGAACGAAAGTGGCCGACGCCAACCGGCAAGGCGATGTTCTCGGTTTTCGAAGGCGTTAATGAAGATCAGGTGGTGGAAGGCGATGACGTGCTGCGCATGGTGACGTTGCGCAGCCATGATCAATACAACACCACGATTTATGGCATGGACGATCGCTATCGCGGCGTGTTTGGTCGTCGCGACATTTTGTTTATGAATGATGTCGATTTAGAGCAGCGAGGGCTGGAGCACGGCGATTTGGTCGATATTGAATCGCGAGTTGAAGGCTGTGATTTGCGACTGGAAAATATCACCGTTGTCGCTTACGACATTGCGCCCGGCTCTGTCGGTGCCTATTATCCTGAGGCTAACGTATTAATTCCGCTGAGTTATTATGATAAGGAGAGTGGCACGCCTTCTTATAAATCGGCCCCGGTTCGGGTTATCAAACACGCTATCGCCAGTTAATACCGCCTCCTCACCTCCGTAATTACGGAGGTGAGGTTTAGCGCTAAGCCTTTATTGATAAGTATTAGCCGCTAAGCATTAGCCGATAAGCATTAGCAGATAAGCACGCCCAGATTCATCACTAATTGCCCCTCTTTCATATAAGCGCTCCGCGCCTGACGTAACACTACGCCACTAACCGGTGCGGCCAATTCCCGCGGTGCGGCAGCCTTGCCACTTAAAGGATAAAGCAAGGCAACCGGCTCACCCTGTGTGACACTGTCACCCAAACTCACCAGATGTTCAATCACGCCCTGCTGTGGCGCAAGCAGTTGAGCTTCAGGCCCGGCGTTAACATGCAGACCGGTAAACGGCTGTGGCTCGATGAGGGTTTGCAGCACGCCCGCCGCCGTAAGTGCGCGTAAAACTCCGTCGTGAATAGTCGACAACTCTTCCGCACGCAGCACTCCGCCGCCGCCTTCAATTTCAACCGAGGCGATATTCGCCGCCAACGCCGCGCCACAGATGGTCGAGTCGACGCCCGTTACGTGCTGCACATAACGGTAGCCCCAGGCTTCCATAATGGTTGTTAATTCTGCGTCGCTGACCTTGCAACTCTCTGAGCTAAAACCGAAAATCATCGGCACCACGTTGATGTCATTGCCGCCCGTGTGTGCGTCAATCAGTAAATCGGTCGACGGGAAAACCTCACGGGTGATAAAAGCCGCTAAACGCTCTGTTGGCGTGCCGTCGGCTTTGCCCGGAAAAACGCGATTCATATTTTGCCCGTCGACAGGTGAAACGCGCGCCCCGCTCTGCGCCGCCGGGTAGTTAATGGCCGGAATGATGATCAGTCGGCCAGTAATTTGCTCAGTTTCAAGGGATTCGGCAAGATGACGCAGCACGGTTTGCGGCTCGTATTCATCGCCGTGAATTCCCGCGCACAGCAGCACCGTCGGGCCTGCGCCATTGTTGATGCAACATAAGAAATCGCTTTGAACATTGATCCCTTTTCCCGAAATTTCGCCGGCAATCGTCGATAAATCAAAGAAATGTTTGCCCGCTTTATTAATATCAAAAGTGTTAGCCATCTTATAATCCTTCCAAAGCATCGTTAATCAGGGTCATCGGCTGGTAAAAGCGCGCCGAGGTAAACGCCGCCAACGCCGCCGGACGCTCGCCTTTAATCAGCCATTCGCTCATGAATTGGGTGATACCCAATGAAATGGCGAAACCGTGGCCGGTCCAGCCGTAACCGTAAAGGGTGTTCTCCAGCGCCAGCGGTTTATCGACCACCGGGATCCCGTCGATAGAGACCGTTTCTACGCGCGAGGCATCGGCTTTAACGAACGAGGAGTTATCGATAAACGGAAACGCGGCGATCGCATCAGCGAGATTATTGGCGGTAGAACTCAACGAGCCTTTCCACAATCCTTCTGCCGTATAGCTCACGCTCGCGCCGCCCGAAAGCATTAACGTGCCGTCGACAATCTGCTTCACCGCCAGTTTGCGATGCGCGTGCGACAGCAGATGATTAATCTTTTTGTTCAGCGGATTGGTGACGTAAATCATCTGCGGCATTAAGTGCCACAGCGGCGCTTTCTCTTTTTCGTGCAGATACGGATTGAGCAGCGCCTGCGTGCCCGCGTTGGCGGTCAAAATCAGCTGGCTGCCCACGGCAATCGTTTCACCGCTTTCAAGCTTAACGCCCGTTGCGCGACCACCTTCGGCCAGAATCTCCGAGACTTTTGCGCCAGTGCGAATTACCGCGCCCGCTTTTATCGCCTCGGCGGCAAACTGCTGGGTGGCAAAGGTGTGGTCGCACACGCCGTCATTGGGGCAATAAATGGCGCCAATCAGCGAGCGCGTCAGCTCTGGCTCGCGCTCAAGAGTTTGCTCGAGATTGAGAATTTCAGACGGCGCGCCGAGCCGAGTTTGCGTCAGCGCCATCGCCTCCATTTGCCCGCGAACTTCGTGCTCACGATAACCGTAAGGCACGTCGAATACCTGCAGGCCGCCGATCCGGCGATAGCCTACGCCGTGCTCAAACTCCTGCTGGTATTTTTGCCACAGCGCCAACGCGACGGCGGCGACGGGTAATTCACGTGGATCACGACGATTGGCCCGCACGCCGCGCTCGCCCGGACCGCCCGATGCGCCCGACGCAATCTCGCCGCCTTCGAGCAGCAGCACGCTTTTGCCCGCTTTTGCGAGCTGATACGCGAGGCTGGAACCGTAAATGCCCCCACCGACGATAACGAATTCACTTGCTTGACTGGACATGGCTGTTCCTTCCTTTTCAGTAAAATGGCTCAATGAGGTTGAGTGTTCTGAGTGATTACAGTGGTGATTACAGTGGCTAGCGCATAGGCTAAACCGCGACAAAATGGCACAGGGCGGCGTCGTCACGACCGGCAAGCCGATGGACGGCGGGTGAATCTTCCGCGCAGCAGCGTGGCACTTCACCTTCAGGCGTCGCGACCACGCCCTGCACCTCGCCCGACAATGCCAGCTGTCGCGCTTTCGGGCAGCGAGTATGGAATGCACAACCCGTGGGCACGGCCAGCGGACTGGGAATCGATCCGCGCAACACCTGCGGGGCAACGTCGCGCAGCGCCAACGGGTCGCTCTCGGGAACCAGTGACATCAGGCTTTGGGTATAAGGATGACGCGGTGCGCCACAGACTTCGCGCACGCTGCCTTGTTCAACGAAACGCCCGAGATACATCACCCCGACGCGATCGGCCATGTGCGCGACCAGCGCCAAATCGTGGGTGATCATCACGTAGGTCAGTCCGAGGTCGCGCTGTAAATCCTGAAGCAGATTAATGATTTGCGCCTGCACGGAGACGTCAAGCGCGCTTACCGGCTCGTCGAGCACCAGAATTTCAGGTTCGCAGATAATGGCGCGCGCGATGGCGGCGCGCTGCCGCTGTCCGCCCGACAGTTCGTGTGGAAAGCGCGGCAAATGCTGCACGCTGAGGCCAACTTGGCGGATCACCGTTTCAATCCGTTGAACTCTGGCCTCTTTTTGCGGATGCAAACCGTGAACCTGCAACGCCTCGCGCAGCGTGTCGAATACCGTCATGCGCGGATCCAGCGACGCGCGTGGGTCTTGCAACACCAGCTGCACGGAACGCCGCATCGCCCTTCGTGCCTTTGGCGTTAACGTTGACTGCGACACGCCGTTGATTTTGACCTCGCCCTCGGTCGGATCCAGTAACCCAACCACCAGCCGCGCCAGTGAACTCTTGCCGGAACCCGATTCGCCGACAATCGCGAAACATTCGCCGCGCTTGACGGTAAACGACACGTTATCCACCGCGCGCACCACCGGCCTTGGCGCGGCGGTGAAATATTGCCGCGCGCCGGTAAAATGTCGGCTGACACTTTCAGCGATAATCAAATCTTCGCCCTTGGCTGGCCAGCGTTGCGCGACCTTCTCTGTTGACTCTGATTGGATAGACGATGGGCGATTAAACATGAGAAGCCTCCTCGGCGAACACGCACGCCACCTGACGCGCCAGCAACATTCTCGCCGGCGGAACCGATGCAGCACAGGCGCTGCGGCCACGGCTGCGTTGACAGCGACTGAGGAAAGCGCATCCTTCCACCAGCGGACCAATCGACGGCGGCTCGCCCGAAATCGTGGTTAAACGTTCGGCCCCATTTTCACCGGCGTGAGGCGTGCAGGCGCGCAACGCCTGGCTATACGGATGCAGCGGCTGACGAAAAACGGTTTCAACCGCGCCCGTCTCCACCAGCCGACCGGCATACATAATCGCGACGCTGTCGGCATAGCGCGCCACCAGATTAAGGTCGTGCGTCACGAGAAGAATTGCCATCCCGCGTTGCTGTTGAATTTTGCGCAGTAACAGCAGCAACTGTTGCTGAATAGTCACGTCGAGCGCGCTGGTTGGCTCATCGGCCAGCAGCACGGCGGGATTCTGCGCCAACGCGATAGCAATCACGATGCGCTGTTTCATACCGCCGGAAAACTGATGCGGATACATATCGAGCCGCTTTTCCGGATCCGAAATTTCGACGTCACGCAGCAGCGCGATACAGCGTTGACGAATCTGAACGCGCGTCAGTTTTTCGACCGTTTTCACCGCCTCGGCAAGCTGCGCCCCAATAGTCATGACCGGATTAAGCGCGCTGGCGGCATCTTGAAACACAATGCCGATTTTCTCTCGACGCAGCGCACGAATCGCCTGATTTGACAGTCCCTGAGTAGGTTGCCCGTCAATATCAACCTTTCCCGCGACAATCGACACTTCCCCCGGATTAATCAGCGTGCCAATTACCCGCAGCAAGGTACTTTTACCGGAACCCGATTCGCCCACCACCGCCAGCGTTTTCCCGCGTTCAAGGGTGAGATCGACACCGCGCACCACGTCCAGCAGCCCTTTCGGCGTTCTAAAGGCAATCTGCAAATCTTTAACTTCAACGACGTGAGCGGGATGAGGAATAGAGGAAGGCGTCAGCGGCCCGTTCTTGCCCTTGCCAATGAGCTGTTTAAGCAGCGACGGACGAGAAGGAATACGTTTCGAGAGCGGATCGTAAATCGTTCTTAGCGCCTCGCCGAGCAGGTTAAAGGCCAGCGCCGACAGCGCCAGAAATACGCCCGGAAACGCCAGCAGTGAGGGATTACTGCGAATATAGGAGCGCGCTTCCCCGAGCATAGTGCCCCATTCCGGATCCGGCGGCTGCACGCCCAGCCCAAGAAAGCCGAGACCCGAGGCCGAAAGCAGCGTGGAGGCAAACAGCAGGCTGGAAAGTGTCAGCAAGGGACCACTAATATTAGGCATCACGTGACGCAGCACCACGCGCAGCGGCGGACAACCCAGCGACACGCTTCCCTCTATATAGGGTTCCGCCAGCGTACTTTGGGTAATCGCCCTCGTAGAGCGGGCAAACACCGGCACCGAAATCAGCCCGACGGCAATAATAATGTTCTGCGTACTGGCGCCAAAAATAGCCACCACCGCCAGCGCAAAAATAATATCCGGAAAACTCAGCAGCACGTCCATCGCGCGCATCACCAGCGATTCTATCCAGCCTCCCTTCCAGGCAGAAAGCACGCCCAGCGGCACGCCAATCACAAAGGCCAGCAGCACGCCGCCGATACCAATACCAATTGAAGTACGCGCGCCGGTCAGAATACGACTCAATACGTCACGCCCAAGCTGATCGGTACCAAACCAGTGTTGCATCGTCGGCCCTTGCAGCGTCGCCGCAAAATCTTGTGCGAGAGGATCGATAGGCGCGATCATTGGCCCAAACAGCGCCAGCAAGGCGTAGCAGATAACCAGCGTCAGGCCGATAGCGCCTTTAGGCTGACGATAAATAGCGCCTAGTGCCGTCCAACGCGAAGGTCGGCGAAAAGCTGTCGCGGCAGGATTTTTTACGGGGCTCACGAACAGTCGCCCTTCTGTTTTCTTACTCTCTGTAATCATCTTAACCCCGTTCACTTTGCAGGGACGCGCGCGGATCGAGCCACAGGGTGAGCAGATCGGTCGCCAGATTAATCAACACGAAAAATACCGAGAACAGCAGAATGGTATATTGAATCACCGGATAATCGGCGCTTGAGACGGAATCCACCAGCAGACGCCCCACACCCGGCACGCCAAATACCGTTTCCGTCACTACCGAGCCGCCCAGCATCGCGCCGAACTGCACGCCAATCACGCTAATGGCGGCAATCAGAGAATTACGCAGCGCGTGAAACAGAATCACCCGTGTTTCACTCAACCCTTTGGCGCGGGCGGTATCCAGATAATCTTTACTCATCGCCTCGAGCAGGCTGGCCGTGACCAACCGACTAAACATCGCCGCCGGACGTGAAGCCACCACCATAATCGGCAGCACAAAGTGTTTCCAGGTCGTGGCGCCCGCCGCCGGAAGCCAGCCGAGCCAGACGGCAAAGAACCAGATACACAGCAGGCCGAGCCAGTAGATGGGCATTGAAATTCCGGCCAGCGTTAACAGCGTAATAACCGTATCCAGCAGCCCGCCCTGACGCAGCGCACAGACAATGCCGCCAATAGTGCCAAGCAGCAGCCCCACCAGCAGGCCACCCACGGCGACAATCAGGGTATTCGGCAGTCGCGATTCAATCTCGACCGCCACGGGCCGATGAGTACGAAACGAGGTCATGACCGACGGATCGACCATGCCCTGTAAAAATCGCCCATAACGCACCACCAGCGGATCGTTAAGCCCAAGCGAATCGCGGATAACCGCCACCTCTTCATTACTCGCCATCTGACCCGCCAGCATGCGCGCTGGGTCGCCGGGGATAAAATCCACCAGAAAAAACACCAGCAGCGAGACGATAAACACCGTCGGTACCGCCGAAAGCAGACGTTTCACAATAAACATGCGTTCCCCTTGGGCTGGTGTGGAATTAGTTCAACGTGACCTGATCGAAATCCATGGTTTCATCCGGGCGCACCTTAAAGCCCTGCACCTTATTCGAGACGCCAAGTGCCTGATTCTGATACCACAGGAAGATAAACGGCATTTGCTGCCAGACGATGGTCTGGATCTCGCCATAAATCTGCTTCTGCTTGTCAGGGTCAGTGGTTGCGCGTCCTTCATCCAGCAGCGCATCGACTTTCGGGTCGCTAAAACCACTGGTATTGGCGCTTACACCCGTATGGAAGAGACGGTAAAGCGTATAGTCCATGCCGGCAGTACCGCGACCCAACATGCCAAGATTATCCGGGCGTTTTGCCGGCGGCAGAGAGACGATTTGCGTCCAGGTGCCGCGATCCACCACGTGTGCCGTCGCTTTAATCCCGACGTTTTGCAGCGAACCCGCTACGGCCTGACACACGGCGGCATCTTTGATATAGCGCCCCGTCGGGCAGGTCAGCGTAATCGCCAGTTTGCCCGGCCCATAACCGGCCTCCGCCAGCAGCTTCTTGGCCTGCGCGGGGTCAAACGGGATCGGCTCGAAGGTCTTACGCAGCGAATCCTGCGTGCCCGGCCCGACCATGCCCACAGAGGGAATGGCCATTCCGCCCAGCACGCCCTTGATAATGCCCGCGCGGTCAATCGCCAGATTCATCGCCTTGCGCACCCGTAAATCTTGCAGCGGGCCGCGCATCACGATTTCCATATTGATGGAGAACATACTCGGCGGCATGATGACCTTGGCGGTCGACAGCGCGTTAATCTGCGCCACGGACTCTGGCGGCACGCGTTCAACGATGTCGGTATCGCCCGTTTCAAGCAGCGCCATCCGCGAGGCGTCTTCAGGGACGACGGTAAAATCAATCGATTTCAGTTTTGCCGGACGATCGCCCTGATATTTCGGATTCGGCACCAGACGATAACTTTCCCCGCCGATGAACGAATCCACCAGATACGGTCCGCTACCAATCGGCTTATGACCATACTCCGCGCCCATCTTGTCTGCGGCCTTCACATTCACAATGCTGCCACTTTCATTGGCCAGCAACAGCAGCACGTGGCCGTTTGGCGCCGACATATGAAACTCGATGGTATCGTCACCCACGGCTTTCACCGTACCGAGCGCGGTATAAATGCCGCGATAAATAGAGCCGTTCTTCTCCGACAGCAGACGATTGAAGCTCGTCACCACGGCGGCGGCATCCAGCGGGTCGCCATTGCTAAACACGTGGCCCGTTTGAATCTTCACGGTTAAGACTTTGCCGTCGGCCGAAAAGTGATAATCGGTTGCCAGACTTTTTTGCACGGCATTTTTGTCATCGAGACGGAACAACCCTTCATAGACCAGCCCTTCAACCGTATCGCCGGTAGGCAGGTCATTAAATTGCGGGTCAAGCGTGGCTGGGTCAGCACCGACGGCGACACGAAGAGTCTGCGTGGGCGCAGCGTAGGCGGCGGAAGTGGCAAGCGCCAGCAGGGATAACGAAAACAGGGAGGAGCGAACGCAGGTGATCAGACTCATTTCTTTTCCTCTGTCAGGTGATAAAAGTAAATACTGATATACCAATGAAGAATAAGGATTTTTAGCACCCTTATGGGAGAGCGATACGTCCTTTTGTCGAGAAATCATTCAATGGGAAAAGCCCCTTTGCGTCAATTTCATATTATTGATAGCTTGTTAACTTCAGGTTATATCGCGTGCCCCAAAATGATCCGCCCATTGAGGAGAGTCCGATGAATTACCGTCAGGTGCAGGTGTTTAAAGCCATCATGCAGAGTGGGTCTATTACCTACGCCTCCGAGATTTTGCACGTCTCCCAGCCCGCCGTGAGCAAGACCTTGAAAACGCTGGAACAGGATCTCGGCCTGCTGCTGTTTACGCGCACCGCGAAGGGGCTTTTACCTACCGACGAGGCGCGCTCGCTTTATACCGAAGTTGAACGCGTGGCTCTCGGTTTCGAAAATCTCAAGCGTTTTGGCAAAACCTTGCAGCACATTAAGCAGGGTCGGCTGGTGATTGGCGTCATGCACACCTTTGGCCGTGAATGGATGCCGACTGCAATGGCAGAATTCAGCGCGCGGTATCAGCAAATTTCGCTGTCGCTGCTGACCGCCTCTTCCAACGACATGGCGCGGCTGGTAGGCAACGGGCAAATTGATGTCGGCATTGCGCAGGCGCGCACAGAAGATCATTCCCTGCTGCGCGACAAGCTGTTTGAGATGCAGGGGCTTATTGCCGTGCCAAGAGATCACCGGCTGGCGAAGCATCAGAAGGTGATGCCTGAGGATTTACGCGATGAAAATATTATTTCGCTCGGCGCGGGTGACGGATTGCGCCAGAATTTTGATCGCGTGATGGCGCAGGCCGGCATTGAATATAAATCGACGATTGATATTTCGCTGGGCGAGGCGCTGTGCGCGATGGTGCAGCAAGGCTGCGGAATAGGCATTGTCGATGATGAAACCGCGCGGCTTTATTCTGTAGGCAGCGCTTCCGTAGGCACCAGTGCGTCTGGCGCGGTGAAATTCATTCCCTTTCATCCGGGCGTGTCAGTGCCTATCTATCTTATTCGCGCGCGTAATCAACCTCATAATCGTTTAATCGAACTGTTTATCGATTTTATGCTCACCACACGGCGCAGATAACGTTTCATCGTATTTCAAATTACTTTTTTTAGATAAGCGTGTTTAAAGTTGGCTGCGTCATTTTGTCTGAATTGTTTGTTCTATCGAGACATGCCGCAAAAATGAGACAAGAAGCAGATTTGCTTTAACGCGCGTCCTACACTCCTTGGCAATCGACCCGAACAGCTCAATCAGACCTGACGCCAAGGAGTAAGCGCCCATGATCCCCTCAATGAGTCACGTTACCCGTAGTCACGCCACCAGCACGCCGCGGCAAATTCCTCACGTTGATGAGCCACTCGAACCGTTAACGCTGCGTCAGGTGTTGAAAGAAAGTTATATCGAGCCGGATCTCCTGCAAAATACTCGTCGAATGGGGCCGTTTTCATGGGCAGAGAGCCAACCCGTGGCGTCGCTGGGTCATCGCGTCGAGTTTATTAACGGACTCACGGCGCACGTCGTTAACAATTTGCCGCTCAGGGACACGCCTATCACGCTGGTTTCGTTAGGGTCTGGCGGCCTGCTTACTGAGCGACTCATCGACTTTCAGCTTAAGAAGGCAGGTTATGATGACATTCAATGGCGTTTAATCGATTACGATTATCAGCAAACGGGGTATACAGAGGCATTAAGCGCATTTGAAGAGAAGGTAAATGCCGAGGTGCGCCATTACGTTACCGAGCAGGATTATCTGGGCGAAGCGGGTAAAAGCGTGCCGCAACGGGCTTATTCACAGGCCAGTCTGCCGCAAGCAGCTTATTCTCAAGCCTGTCCGTCGCAAGCAAACCATGATCGCCTGCGTGGCGCGACCATTTTACTCGCCATCGATCCGCCTACCGCGCTCGACATATCGACTATCAGCGCCGCGAATTTGATGAGGTACATCACCATTCGTGGCCGACCCATTGAAGACAGCAGCAAGGCAAACGGCGTTTATCTTCTGGTTTCCAAAGTGGCGCACAATGGCAAACTTGAAAAAGCCTATCAAGGCTTGCTGACGGGCGACAAGGTAGTGGTCTCGAGCAGCGCCTTAAAACTTAAACTGGATGAGCATAATCGCTGCCAGATTGAATACGGGCTGTGCGATGACGGCGAGCAGCTTAACCAATCCGTAAAGCCGTTTATTGATCGGATGCACGATATTGCCCGGCTGCTTGAACAGCCTGTAAGCCTGGAACACGTCAGTAAGGCGCTAGAAAAGTATCTTGGTAAAATTGGCGATCAAGGGCTGAGCGGACGGCATTTCTACGTCTCTGACTATGATTTCAGCCTTGATAATCTCGATTGCTTCTTAAAGGAAGGCGTCTATCCGTATCTCTTTGGTTCGTTTGATAAAAACGAAATTAACTTTACCTAGCGGCTGTTAACACATGATAAGAGTTCTCTATACTAGAGAGTTGCCGACCCTATGTTGAACTGGAGAACCCGATTGATACCTGAACACACAACGCAGCCCGACTTTGACGCTGTCATTGACCGCCGTTCGCAACGCGCCACCAAATGGCTCGAGGTAGAACAGCTCGCTACGTCAGGTAGCGAGAAAGTGATCCCGCTGTGGATTGCCGACATGGAGTTTACGTCGCCGCAGCCCGTGCTGGCCGCTATTCGTGACGCATTGGATCACGGCGTTTTAGGTTACAGCGAATGGCCAGCAGATTTCGCGCAGGTATTCTGCCAATGGCAGGCTTCTCGGCATCAGTGGAGTATCAACCCTGAATGGCTGCTTTCCTGCCAGTCGGTGATAACGGCGCTTGACGTTATTATTCGCGCTTATAGTGAGCCTGACGACGAGGTAATCGTGCTCTCCCCAGGTTTTGGCACCTTTAACCGGGTTATCAACCACACGGGCAGAAACGTGGTTGAAGTGCCGCTGGTCGAAAACGGCTTGCAGTATCAGCTGGATGTCGCCCTCATCGAGGCAAAGCTCACCCCGCGCAGCCGAATGCTGATTCTTTGTAATCCGCATAACCCGATTGGCAAGGTATGGAAAGTTGAAGAGTTAACCCAAATTGCCGAACTTTGTCAGCGCCACGGCCTGCTGCTGATTTCTGATGACGTGCATCAAGAGCTTATCTTGGGTAATACGCGCTATACGCCCGTGGCCGCGCTGGATGAACGCTACGCGGATTTCACAATTACGTTTACGTCACCTTGCAAGACTTTCAATCTCAGCGGTTTGCCCGTCGCCCAGCTGGTGGTCAAGAATACTGAAATACGCGAAAAGCTGCGCCATGAACTTTACCAGCTGAGTGTCCACCAGCCAGACATTCTTGCCATCGCCGCCTGCGACGCGGCCTATCGTCACGGCGAAAAGTGGCTTGAAGCCCTGCTGCCTTATCTCCGTGAGAATTACGCGCTCCTCGACAACGCGCTTCAGCCAATGCGCAGCGTTTCGCTGTTCAAGCTTGAAGGCACTTATCTTGCCTGGCTGGATTTCAGAAACAGCGGATTAAACCCTTCCGAGTTGGAGCATAAACTTTTAAACGAAGCCGGGGTAAAGCTGAACAACGGATTGAAGTTCAGTGCGGCGGGCGCAGGCTTCATGCGACTCAACTTTGCGTTACCGCGTGCAGAATTGGTGAAAGTCATTGAGAGATTACAGCGCTGCTTCATTTGATAAATAGAGTTGATGAAAAGCACATAACCATTGCCATTATAAGCATTTGTGGTTGCTGGCGAGGCAGATAATAATCCGTTGATTAGCGACAGCTTTCTAGATTGAGAAAGCCTTTAACGCATGTAAAATCCTCGGAGCCAGCATGATAACTGTCAGTGGACTGAACAAGCATTTCAACCATTTTAAAGCCCTTTCAGAGGTCAATTTCAGCATCAAACGCAGTGAGGTAGTGTCGGTTATCGGCCCGTCCGGTTCTGGTAAATCCACCCTGCTGCGTTCGCTTAACCTGTTGGTCAAACCCGACAGCGGAACACTGCAAATCGGTAATCAGCAAATTCAGGCTGAAAGTCTTACACGTAAGCAAATCGCCTCCTTTCGCCGCCAAACCTCAATGGTTTTTCAGCATTACAACCTGTTCAAAAACAAGACCGCGCTGGAAAACATCACTGAAATCCTGATTTATACCCACGGTGTTAAGAAAAACGAGGCCAAAGAGCGTGGAATGGCACTGTTGGCGCAGGTGGGTTTAGCGCACAAGGCCGACGCTTATCCCGCTACCCTTTCCGGCGGCCAGCAGCAGCGCGTTGGCATTGCGCGTGCCCTAAGCGTGGAGCCGCAGGTTATTCTGCTTGATGAACCGACCTCGTCGCTTGACCCTGAAATTCGCCGCGAAGTCTTGAATCTGATTGCTTCCCTCGCCGATAAAAATCTCACCATGATGATAGTGACCCATGAGATGAGCTTTGCCCGCGACGTCTCCGACCGAATTTTCTTTATGGAACAAGGGAAAATCATTGAACAGGGCAAACCAAACCAGATTTTCACCGCCTCCACCGAAAATCGCACCCGTACGTTTCTCCATGACTTCGCCTAACTTTTATTTGCCAAATTGTTGTTTGCCAAATTGTTGTTTGCCAAATTGTTGTTTGCCAAAATCTTATTTGCTTAACACGTAGATCCAGACCCTTATATGGCGTTTAAGCCAATTTTTATCTTTTAAGAACCTAACGGAACGGCTGATTATGAATTTCGATGTTTCTTATATGCTGAGCGTTATCCCGCAAATACTCGGCTATTTACCGATTACCCTGCTTATTTCCCTGCTGTCGATTTTATTGGCTACCGTGCTGGGGCTGATTTTCGCGCTATTACTACGCATTGAAAACAGAGGCTTTGGCAGAATTGTCGTCGGTTTCGCGCATCTCTATATCTCTTTCTTTCGCGGCACGCCTGTGCTGGTGCAGCTGTTAATCATCTATTTTGGCCTGCCGCAGCTGTTTCCGGCGCTTAATTCGATGAGCGCAATAAACGCCGTGATCCTGGGTTTGAGCTTGAATACCTCGGCCTATCTGGCTGAAATATTTCGCGCCGCCATCGATTCGGTTGATAAAGGCCAGTTAGAAGCTTCGTTGGCATCCGGGCTGACACTCTCTCAGGCTTCACGACGCATTCTTTTCCCGCAGGCCTGCCGCAACGCCATTCCCGCAACCGGCAACGTTTATATCGGCCTGATAAAAAACTCTTCACTCGCTTTCACTCTGGGCGTTAGCGAACTGCTGGCCGCCGGAAAACTGGCGGCGACCGAATCCCTTAAATATTTCGAAGCCTATTTCGCCGTTGGCCTGATTTATTGGGCATTAACCATCGTGCTTAGCGAATTACAGCGTCGCCTCGAAAAATCTTTTAATAAACCCTACGTCCATTAAAAGACGTCAAAGCAGAGGAAACATGATGAAGGCTTGTAAACTGGCGCTGGTCGCCTGCTCAGTGCTGCTGCTCAACGCTTGTGACAAACCCGCCGCGCAGGTAGATGAAACGCCCATTCTGCGCGTTGGCGTGACGCCAGACGGTTATCCGCATTTCTTTAAGGATAAAGACGAAAATAAGGGCTTTAGCGTCGATATTCTCAACGCAATGGCCGAGAAAATGCACTACAAAATCCAGTGGGTGACTTCAGATTGGGTCGGCGCGCTCGGCTCGCTGGAAACGGGCAAGGTTGATACCGTCGGGAATTTTGCCGACACGCCCGAGCGCCGTAAGAAATACGATTTTACGACGCCCTATTACTATTCTGCGGCCCAGCTGGCGGTCAGCGTTAATAACACTACCATTCACGGCTTGCCGGATATGAAAGGTAAAACCGTGGCTGCGTCGCTGGGTTCAAACTTTGCCAATACGCTCAAGGAAAATGACCCGCAAAATCAAATCAAGCTAGTGCGTTTCGAAGGAGAGGATGTGATTTACAACGCCGTGGTGCAGGGAAAGGTTGATGCTTTCGTTTCAGGACAGGTCATCTTGCTCGGACAAATCAAACACAAACATCTGCCGTTAAAAGTCGTAGGCCAGCCGTTTGGCGTTAAACCTGTCGCCCTGCCATTCCGCAAAGATGCCCGTGGCGAAGCGCTGCGCAAGAAGTCAGATGCTGCCCTCCAGCAGCTGCGTGAAGACGGCACGTTGAAAAAGATCTCGGAAAAGTGGTTCGAGTATGACCTAAGCACCGATCCTGATGCTCAGATCCCGACGAAGGGGTAATTGCCTGTAATCTTCATTAACGACAATCTTGAGCAAAGCCTTTTAAAGAAGCTGTTAGGCAGTTTCAACTTAAGTTCAACCTAAGTTCAACCTAACAGCCTTCTATCGACTAAGTCGCTGGCCCTATAAATACTCAACCATTTTAGCTTTTTACAGGATTAAGCTGAGAACGAGGGATCGCAACTTCGGGCACGCCATATTTCGCCAAAATCTTCTGGTAAGTGCCGTCTTCAATCAGTGAGTTGATTGCCTCGACCCAATATTTGCCGTCTCCTGACTGTTTGCTGATCGGAATACCGGCATAGGTGGTATCAATGATGGGACCCACGCGTTTTAAATCTGACTGACTCTTCAATAACCAGCCGTTTTCGCCGGTATAGCCCAGCGTGGCGTCGGCGCGTCCGGAACGTAGCGCTAACCAGGTCGCGCCCCTGTCTGGGAATTGGCTGACAGTAATGGCTTTTTTACCTTCAGCGACACATTTTTCCGACTGTGCTTCAAACGTTTTAGTCGATGGGTGACTGGCAAGAAGCGCGATAGTTTTGCCACAGAAATCATTCAGGGTGGCGTTTTCTGCAACAGCAGACTTTTTGAGCACGATGATTTGATAACCAGCATTCACTGTCGAGGCAATATCCACTACCGATTGACGCTCAGCGGTGGCGTCTAAACCCGCCGCAAGCGCAAATTTCCCTGACTGTATGGCCGGAATGACCGCGGCAAAATCACCGCTGGTAACCTCTATTTTTGCGCCAAGTCGCGCGGCGGCAGCTGTGGCAATATCATAAAAATAGCCGCTCGGCTCACCTGCATCACTTTTATAGGACAAGGGTTCCCAGTCATACTGAATCGCCATCACCAGCGTTTTACCCACATAGGGGGAATTCGCGATAAGCGTGGGTGACGTTGCCGCCATCGCTGAAGAACCGCTGGCCACGATTGCCAAGCTACTGATAAACAATGCAACAGGTTTCATATTGAATCTCATGTTAAGGACCACGGGTGAGTAAAAGCGGCTTGACCAAAGGTGCGAGCAGCTAAGTAGCCTTCGCGCGTGGCTTCGGTAATGCCGCGCGGCGTACGTGCATCGCCAATAATTTGGGTGTGAATTCCGGCTTCAAGCAACGCGTCGTACAGAGCGTTATTGCCGCTCGGGATAAGAGAAGTCACCAACAGAGTGCTTAGTGGAAAATCGGTGAACTTTTTTGAATATGAGTTAAAGAGTCGTAGCTGGCCGCTCTCGACCATTAATTGGTGATCGGCAATAAATTCAACACCTCCGCGCGCTAGCCGTGACAATGCAGGAACGCGCACCGTGTTATTAAGGCCCTCTCCAGCGTAAGTTAACGAGGTTACAAACGTGACATTATGACCTTGTGCCAGCAAAAATTCGGCGGCGCTTAGCGCTGCACGTCCACCCCATTCGTCATAAACCAACACCTGCTGCTGGCCGCCCACTTCCTGAGCCAACGTCTCATTAATGGTATAAATAGGGCCTTCAAAAATGCCTTGCCACTCTGGTCGAATGGTTTCCAATCCGCCGGTCGCAATCACGACTGCGTCGGGTTTAAGCACCAGCAGCTTATCAAGATTGACCTCTTCGCCCAGACGCAGGTTCACACCCGAAGTGTGAAGTTCTCGTGCGAACCAATCGATAATTTTGCTTAAATCTTGCCGGTGCGGCACTTTTTCAATCAGCGTAAGCTGTCCACCCAAAGTCGGCCGCCTATCGAATAGTGTGACCTTGTGCCCTAGCAAGGCTGCCGATCGCGCAGCTTCAAGTCCGGCGGGACCCGCGCCTACCACCGCTATCGACAAAGGATTTTTGGTTATCCCGGCTTTGTTATCACGTTCATCGGCTTCACGGCCGGCAACGGGATTAAATGCGCAATGAATTGGGTTACCATCGGCGACGCGCTGCCAGCAGCCAGACTGAATGCCGACGCACGGTCGGATATCTTCGACTTTTCCACGGTGGGCTTTGCGAGGAAGGTCAGGATCCGCGACCAACTCTCGAGCCATAGTGACAACGTCACAATAACCTTCATTAATTAATTGATTAGCCAATGCAGGCGTCAATACACGACCTGCCAAAAAGATAGGCACATTTTGCTTGCCTTGATTTTTCTGACCCTGCTTCAGCTTTCTCGCAGCTTCACGCCACAACGCAGGCGGAAAACTGGCATCGGGAAGATTAGTCGCTACGCCCCAAAGGCTGGAAAAATTGCCGCCGCTAACCGAGACATAATCCAGTAAACCACTCTCTATTAACGCTAGAATCTGATCGGTGAGCTCGCTTTGCTGATCCTCCTGCGGTGACAGCTCAAGATTAACGCGCGCACCCACCACCAGCCGCTGGCCTATCCGTCGACGCACCTCGCGTAAAATCTCTAGTGCCAGCCGGTTACGACCTTCTGCATCGCCACCCCATTGGTCTTGTCGATGATTAAGCTCCGGCGAAAGAAACTGCTGCACCAAATTGCCGTGTGCAAAATGAATCTCAATGCCGTCGACGGCGGTCTCGGCAATCTGCTCGGCGGCCGCACCAAAATCATCGATCACCTGCAAAATCTCATGATGAGTCAATGCGCGAGGTACTCTTACCTTCGCGCCATATTCCCGCTGCGGCACCGCCGAAGAGGAATAAATGAGTTCATTAAAACTATTTGGCCCGATATGTGCCTGTCGGCCAGGATGATTAATTTGCACAAAAGAGAGTGCACCGTGGGCGTGTATCCGGCGCGCTAACTCATCATACTTGCCCGTCTTCGCCTCGTGGCCGACATAAAAATCGCCGACTTTGGCATTCACGGCGTTGGCCTGTGTAATCACGACTGCAGCGCCGCCCTGCGCGCGCCTTTCCTCATATGAAAGTAGGTCTTCATTATGCGTGCCGGGACCTAAACTGGTGCCGTGACCCGAATTGACAATGCGATTACGCAAGGTCAGACCGCCAACTTTTAGCGGGGTAAAGAGTGCCGTAAAGCTCGACGATCCTGATGTATGTAATTGCGAAGAGTCAGTCATAGCGGCTCGCTTGTTTGCGTGGTGCTCGTAGGCATGGATAACGAATCAGTCACTATCTGCTGAAGAAATTCACGTGTACGCGGATGTACTGAATGTTCGAGTACCTGCTCTGGCGGGCCGTATTCAATAATTGTGCCTTTATCCAGAAAGGCAACGCGATCGGCAATGCGTCGTGCGAAGCCCATTTCATGAGTAGCGATCATCATCGTGATACCCGACGATGCCAGTGAAGCAATTACCGCCAGCACTTCCCCCACTAGCTCGGGGTCAAGCGCGCTGGTTGGCTCATCGAACAAAATCAGCTGTGGTTTACGAGCCAACGCACGGGCAATGGCTACCCGTTGCTGCTGCCCGCCTGAAAGCTCACCCGGATAGGCGTCGGCCTTATGCGCTAATCCAACTTGTTGCAGCAACGCCCTTGCCTGCGCCAGATGATCTTGTTGTTTACTGAGCAGTGAAGGTGCGAGAGTTATGTTTTGCAGCACGGTAAGATGCGGAAACAGATTAAACTGTTGAAAAACAAAGCCGATTTTATCGCGCTCGCGGCGGGCAACGGCTTCTCTGGCGGTATACAACTTACCGTTCTTCACCTCAATACCCAGCGGCGCACCGTCAAACAGAATTACGCCGTGATCGAGAGTGTCCAACGTGGCTATGGTGCGCAGCAGCGTGCTTTTACCCGATCCGGAAGGGCCGATAAGACATACCACCTGACCTTTTTCGATATCCAAATCGATGCCTTTAAGCACCTGATTTTCTCCAAAACTTTTCTGCACGTTGCGCAGCCGTAAAAAAGCGGACTCTTGCGCATTAACTGTCGCTGCCTTGGATGCCGCCCTAGATGATGGGGTCGTTGTGGATAACCGTGATTGAGGAGTCGCTCTCATTTTTCACCTCCCTTTTCCGTGCGAGTTGAGGCTTTACGCTGATAACCGCGATTAAAATGTTTTTCGATTGCGTGTTGTAGCAGTGACAGCAGTGACGTGATGAATACGTACCACAGCGTGGCAACCAGCAGCAGCGGAATGATTTTATAGTTGCGGTTGTAGATAAGCTGCGCGGAATAAAGCAGCTCGGTTACCGCCACGACGGAGATAATCGACGTGCCTTTCAGGTTATCTATCAGGAGGTTGCCGAGTGCGGGAATAATGGTGCGCAGCGATTGTGGAAACACGATTTTGCGAAAGATTTGCAACTGAGAAAGGCCCAGCATGCGTGCCGCCTCCTGCTGGCCTTGCGGCACTGACAGTAAACCGCCGCGCACAAACTCCGCCGAATAAGCGACGCCGTGCATAGTCAGACCCAGAATTGAGGCGCCGAGCGCGCTGATTAGACTGTTAGTCGGAATGCTCAGCCAAGGTTCCAACCCCGGCAGCCCGATGTTTAGCGTAGGCACCAGATAGCCGATATTAAACCAGAACAGCAGCTGAACCAGCAGCGGCGTGGCGCGAAATAGCCAGATATAACACCAGGCTAAGGTCGAGATTATCGGGTTTTTCGACAGTCTCATGGTGGCAATCACCACGCCAAAAATCAGGCTTAAAAAGGTCACCAGCGCTGTAAGCCACAACGTCGTGTAAAGCCCATTTAATATTTGTTTATCAAACAGATATCGGCCAACCAGCGGCCAATCAAAAGCCTGATTCTGCGCAGACAAAATGACAAAACCAATGACCAATAGCAGCACGACAGCAGCGAGGATCCAGCGTCCAACGGGAAAGCGTTGTGCAAGGCCCTGCTGTTTCTCTAGCTCCACCAGTGCCAAAAAATCCTTCTCTTGGCGTGCTTTGTCACCTCGTGTTTTGCCAACTAAAGTGTCGATAATTAAATCATCGCGAGTAAATCCCGGCGAAAATTTGTTTGGCTGTGATGCGCGTGCGCCTTCAATCAGGCGGATATTTTTTTCTGTACCGACGTCTGACATCGCGTCCTCCAGTAGAGTCAATAGGTGCAAGGTTAGCGGGCTGGATTAATCTGCACCTTTTTCAGCGCCACCGATTCGACGCCATACTTTTGCAGAATTTTCAGATATGAGCCGTCGTCAATCAGTGCATTCACCGCGTCGGCCCAAGCCTGAGCGTGACCCGTTTGCTTGTTCACCGCAAAGCCAGACTGCCCTTCATCAAACTTCGGCCCCGTCACGCGCCAAGTGGGATCCTTTTTGATAATCCAGCCCGCTTCGCCGGTATAAACTGGCGTCAGTTCGGCCTGACCGCTTTTCACAGCCAGCCACGCAGCGGAACGCGACGGGAAAATCGCAATCTTTAGCGGCGCTTTTTTCTCGGCCACGCATTGTTCAGCCTGCTTACTTAACTCCACCAGCGTCGATTGCCCAGCCAGTGCGGCAATGCTATGTCCGCAGAGCGCCGACAGTTGCTGACCAATGTTGACCTTGCCCTGAGCGGCAGTAATAAAAGAGTACGCGGCATCAATCAGCGGGATAATATCGACCACTTTTTGCCGCTCGACCGTGGCGTCGGTGCCAAGCGCAAAGTCATAACGCCTGCTTTGCAGGCCCGGAATAAAGCTGTCAAAGGTGCCGTTTTTCACGTCGATTTTTGCATCGAGACGCTGCGCCGCCGCCGCGACAATGTCATAGAAATAGCCGCTGTTATGGCCATTTTCATCAAGGAACACCACGGGCTCATAGTCATTCTGCATAATGCCGTTGAGAGCTTTACCCTTGAGCGGTGTATCGAGCGTTTGTGCCGCGTTGACGCTGCCGAATGAAAATGAAACCAGCGCGGCGGCTAAGGTTGAATTTATTAACTTATTGTTGATGTTCATACATTTCCCGGGAAACAGTTCCACAAAAGAGTGTTAATTGTTTTTTTAATGCGATGCTTTAACGCGCATTTATCGCGAATAGGCTGCGGTCGGCTCAGCGAAGCTTCTTTCTGGATCGAAAAGCGGCCATTCACTCGCCAAATCGATTCTTCCGGTCACCGCCTGTGCTAATAGTTCGCCAAGTGCGGGAGAGAGTTTGAAGCCGTGACCCGACAGTCCGACACCCAAAAAGAGGTCCGGTTTGTCGGCGCTATTGCCTAAAATGGGGGCTTGATCAAAGGTGTAAGCTTCGGGATAAGTTGCGCCGCCAACGATGGCACGCTCTGCGCCGTTCACGGCTTCAGGTAAGATGCGGTCAATGCGCTCGATAATAGTTTCACTCAGGGCAGCTGAACCTGATACGGCGCGAACAGACGGATCTTTTTGCTCGTCGATTTCGGCATCGCCAACAAAGAATTTGAACGATTGGCCATCCGGCATGGGTTGGGTATTCCACATCGCCCGCCCCGGTGTTACGCGCATAACGGCTGGAAATTGCGCTATGTCAAAACCGCTCTTTTCCGCCAGATGAAAAGTCATGCCAAGGCGTCGAGAAGCGACGGCGGTAGCAGGCAGAATATCGCGCACCCACGCGCCTGTGGTCACAAGCACCCGATCAAAGTGAAGAACGTCGCCATTTACCTCAAGATGAATGCCCTGTTCTACTTGGGTAATTCCCGTGATTTTGGCCTTTTCATTAACGCGTGCGCCTAGGGCTTCGGCACGTCTCACGGACGACATAATCGTTTGATGAGTCAATAAAATGGCACCGGCGGGATCGTGAAGGGCAATTTCGTCAGCATCGAGATTTAAACGTGGATACCACTGAGCGATATCTTCGCGGCTTAAAACCGAGTGCGGTAAACCCTGCTGCTGCGCCGACTGTAAGCAAGCCTGAAACCACGGGCTGTCAGGCGTGCCGATAGTCAAAAATCCGCACGGATAAAACAGCGGCTGTTCTGCTTCTTGTTCAAGCTGTTGCCATAAAGCACGAGAACGCTTTAGCAAGGGCGTATAAACGTCGCCTTCACCATAGATAAACCGAAACTGACGCGTTTTGCCGCCGGAAGCGCCAAACTCATGGCCGACGCGATACTGCTCAAATCCCTCGGCTTTTATGCCGAGACGCGCGAGGGCTAATAAAGTTGCACTCCCGATTGCGCCAAGCCCAATAACGGCAATTTTTAGCTGTGACATAGAACTTCCGCTGAAGAATAAATGCTGAAACAGCAAATTAAATTTTGACTTTTAATAACGCCTTAATATCCTGCGAACACGCAGGCAATAAAAAGGATTCAAAAAAAGGACCATCACCCTTTATTTTGAACCCTCTTTATTAGCTCAGACTTTATATTTCAGTCATGCTTGATGAACTTTCATTCAATGCTTAATACTTTATTGATTTATTGATTTATTGCTAAGCTAACGTTGCTATATCATTATCTAAAATTTGTGCGTGCCTACTACTGCTGCCCATTGAGTAAACCGCAGTCACTGAAAGAGTCAAAATACTTATTTTAACTTTGTTTAGCGACTTAAGTGGTTAACGATTTGAGTAGTGAGCGATTCGTGTACCAAGCCTAACCCATATGCAGCAAGCCTCAGGCCACTAAGCCAATTCCTTTCATTCTTAAGCAATCAATGTGATTTTACATCGCCCTCGCCCTCCATTAATAATCAACTCGCCTGACCTTCTGAAGGCGCTGAATATAAACGCTTAAAGCCTTCAGCTCTCTTATCTTGAATAGTAATACCTACACGGGAAATTTATGAAGACTGCGATAGTAATACCTTCTCTTTCGGCATTAGCCTTATTAATCATTTCAGCGACTCAGCCTCTTCATGCCGCAGATAAGCCAGTTGAAGGAGGTGACCTGACGTGGGGCGTTGAAACCGAGCCTAGCACGCTAAATCCTCAATTAAATGGGCAGGACAAAACCGAACTATTATTGCGCGCCTCTTATGAGTCTTTATTCGCCCGCAAACCCGATGGCAGCTATATTCCGTGGCTGGCGAAAGCGTTTAAAGTCTCGGATGACGGCAAAACGTATACCTTTACCCTGCGCGACGATGTGAAATTCTCCAACGGAGAAAAATTTAATGCCGCCGCCGTCGCCGATAACTTCCGTCATCTGCAAGACCCTGCCTATACCGCCGGTTCCAGCTTGAGCATCTTTGGCAAACGCATCGCCGCTATCGCCACCCCTGATGAAAACACAGTAGTCATTACCCTAAACGAGGTTTACAGCCCGTTTCTGTCGTTTGCCGGCAGCTTGAAACTAATTTCACCCCAGTCCTGGCAGTCACCAAAATTAAAAGCCGGCGGCCCCGAACTTATCGGCACCGGCCCGTTTATTCTTAAACGCTATGAAAAAGGCCAGCAGATCGAGTTCGTGCGCAATCCGGACTATCACTGGGCGTCGGCCAACGCCAAACATCAGGGCCCGGCTTATCTTAATAGCGTCACCTTCCGTTTCCTGCCGGAATCTTCCGTGCGCACGGGCGCGCTGCTTTCTGGTCAGGTGGATGTTATTGAAGGGATTTCAGGCAACGACGCTAGCCAATTTAAAGATACGCCGGACTTTACCTATCAGCATGCGTTGAATACCGGCACGCCGTATTCGCTGTTCCTGAATGTGAAATATGGTCCAACGCAGGAAGTTAACGTTCGTCAGGCGCTGTTACAAGGTCTGGATATTGGCCCGCTGCTGCAATCGATTTATCGCGGCCAGCGCACCCGCGTTTGGGGGATTACCTCGCCGTTGGACCCTCTCTATGACAACAGCCTGGAAGGCAAATACGGCAATAACCCGACGCTGGCCAACAAATTGCTCGACGAAGCGGGCTGGAATACCAAAGGCAGCGACGGCATTCGCACCAAAGCTGGCCAGCCGCTGACCATCGAAATCGTGCAGGCGCAGGCCACCGTCCGCGACCAGCGCGACGTGCTGTTACAGGCCTTGCAAGCGCAGGCGCGGCAAAAATTGGGCGTCGATTTAAAGATTCGCTATGTCGACTCTGGCACCTATACCGAGGTGCGCAATAACGGCAAATTCGGCTCGATCGCCAACTCCAATACGCCGACCGACGGCATTGATATCGAAAATCACTACCTGCCAATCAATGCGGGCGGGTCGATTAACTACAGTCGCACCGATGACCCGCAGCTGCTGCCGTTATTGCAAGGCGCGTGGCAGACGCAGGACAACGCCAAGCGCAAGGCACTTTATGCGCAGCTCCAAAATATCGCCATCGTGCAGCAGGCGCTGGCGATCCCTCTTTACGAGCCTGAAGACCAGATTGCCGCGGCCAGCTATGTTCACGGCATCAGTTTCCGGCCTTTCAAACAGATGCCGGAGAACACCTACGACGTCTGGCTCAGCAAGCACTAATCGAATAGTTCACTGATTACGCGCAAGGAACGAAGTCATGTTTGAGGAAGCATACTATGTCAGTCGATAGCACCTACTCGGCGGAAAAGCAGCCCAAGGCCGCTAATTCCCGCCTGCCCATGCTGGCAAACCGCATCACGAGACGGATTTTAAGCGGCGCGCTGGTGCTGTGGGCGGCCGTGACGCTCTCTTTTATCAGCGTTTATCTGGCGCCCGGCGACATTGTCAGCCTGCTGATTGGCGAGCAGGTGCGAACGCCTGAAGTAGAAGCTGCGATCCGCGCGGAATGGGGCTTGGATCAGCCCCTTTATCAGCAATATCTGCACTATTTATGGCGCATTTTGCACGGCGATTTTGGTCGTTCATATCTGCTCAATACGGATGTGACCGCGCTGGTGTTGAACCAATTGTGGCCTACCTTGAAATTGACCGCGCTGGCGCTGGTGGTAAGTCTGGTATTTGCGGTCATCATGGCCGTGGCAACCGCCCATCGTCGATGGGGCCGCCGTATTGCGGGTTCGCTCGAGCTGCTGCTGGCCTCGACGCCGTCGTTTTGGCTCGGCATTGTGCTGCTGTTCGTATTTAGCTTTACCCTGCGCTGGTTCCCGGTCGCGGGGGATCGCAGCTTTTCGGCGCTGGTATTGCCTGCGCTTTCGTTGGGATTAGCCCAGGGCGCCGTGGTCGCACAGGTGCTGCGCCGCGGGCTGGAAGACGCGCTTGATGAACCGTTTGCCTTGACGCTGCGGGCGTGGGGCGTCGGAAATATCACCATCCGTTTACGTCACGCGCTACGCCACGCCGCGCTTCCCGCCGTCACGTTGACGGGCTGGCTGATTGGCGGGCTGCTCAGTGGCGCGGTGATTACCGAGCAGGTGTTTGGCCGTCCGGGATTGGGCAAAATTACCGTCGATGCCGTGCTGGGTAAAGATTTGCCGGTAGTGCTGGCGGTGGCGATATTCTCCGCCTTCGTTTATGTGGTGATGAGTACGCTGGTGGATATTCTCTATCTACTGATCGACCCGCGCCTGCGCGATGGCGATGCCGCCACGGAGGAGAACTGATGAGCCAGATTTTAGCGAGTATCGCCCCAAAGCGCCATTATTCAGTCGGTTACGGGCTGGCAGTGCTCTACCTGTTTTTAGTACTGCTGGCGGTTTTGCTGCCCTCCTTTATAAGTCACTACGACCCGCTGAACGCCGATCCGTTAAATTCGATGCTGCCTTCCTCGTGGCAACACTGGCTCGGCACCGACCAGCTTGGCCGCGACGTGCTGACACGCATTATTTACGGCAGCCGTTATTCGTTGCTGATCAGTCTTGCATCAATGGCTATCGCCGTCAGCGTTGGCAGCCTGCTTGGCCTGCTCGCCGGACTGGCAAAAGGCCCGCTGGACGAATTTATCAGCCGCGCCGTGGATGTTATTTCAGCCTTTCCGGACTTGCTGCTGGCGCTCATGCTGATTGCCTTCACCGGCCCCGGCACCACCAACCTGATTTTCGCGCTGGGCGTGGCATCTATTCCGCGCTTCACCCGCGTGGTTCGCGCCCAGACCTTTGTGGTGATGTCATCCGGCTACGTTGAACAAGCTAAAACCTTTGGACTGAAACGCCGCGTGTTGATTTGGCGACACGTGTTACCTCACGCCGTGGCGCACGTGCCCGCGCTGGCAACGTTGGGTTTAGGCACCGCGATTATCGGCACCGCTGGCCTGAGCTTTTTGGGGATGGGACCTCAGCCCCCGACCGCTGAATGGGGGCTGATGCTGGCGGAAGGCCGCAACTATCTGCGTAATGCCTGGTGGATTGCCGTCTGGCCGGGCGTGGCCATTACGCTGACCGTTATTTCTGTAAACACAATCGGCCGCTACTGGCAGGCCGCTTTTGAAGGAAAACAGCCATGAGCGACGCACTTTTTATCGACATTAAAAATCTCTCCGTGCGCTTTGGCGATAAAACGGTGGTCAAAGGGGTGGATTTACAGCTCAAACACGGCGAATCCTTGGCTTTCGTGGGTGAGTCCGGTTCGGGAAAAACGGTCACGGCGCGCAGTTTGATTGGCCTGCAAGACAGTAAAGCGCGGATCACTGCGGACCGGTTTTTCATCGACGGCGAGGATATGTTAAACGCCAGCCAACGACGCTGGCGCAAGATACGGGGTCGGCAGATTGGCTACGTGCTGCAAGACGCGCTGGTCTCGCTCGATCCACTCAGACAAATCGGCCAGCAGGTCAAAGATGCTCTCGCCGCTAGTCAAAGTCAGGCTAAGGGTTCGGCGCGCGAGCACGCTGTCGCCCTGCTCAAATCGGTCGGCTTTCCGGAGGCAGAAACGCGGCTGACGGCCTATCCGCACCAGCTTTCGGGCGGATTACGCCAGCGGGCGCTGATTGCCACGGCGCTGGCGGGTAAACCCAGCCTGCTCATTGCCGATGAACCGACGACCGCGCTGGATATGACGGTGCAAAAGCAGATTCTGGATCTGCTGCAAAAACGCCGCGATAACGGCCAGAGTTTGCTGCTGATCAGCCATGATTTATCAGTGGTTGGCCAACTTGCCGACCGGATTTTAGTGATGAAAAATGGGGAAGTGGTAGAGCAAGGCAGCGCTCATCAGCTGTTAAAAATGCCGCAACATCCTTACACCCAACAGCTGCTGGCGGCGGTGCCAAGCCCCGCCACGCGCGGACTAAAACTTTCCGGCGAGCGCGGCGTGCCTTTGCCCATCAAACAGATCGCCAGCGGGCAGCCGCTGCTGGAAGTCCGTGCGCTTAACAAACAGTATGCGAAGAAAACTGTGGTCAATCAGGTCAGTTTTTCACTTTCCGTGGGCGAGACGCTGGGAATTGTGGGCGAATCGGGATCGGGTAAAACCACCGTCGCGCGCATGGTGATGGGCCTGACCGAACCCACCAGCGGCACAATTACCCTGCAAGGCGAGCGTTGGAGTCAGGTGAGCGAAGCCGATCGCCGCCTGCGCCGACGCGGCATTCAGCTGATTGCGCAAGACCAGCTCAGCTCGTTTGACCCGCGTTATAACGTCGAGAAAATCATTGGCGAGAGTCTCGACAGCGTCGGGATTTTTGGTGATGAACGTCTGCGTCGCATTCGCCAACTGCTTGATGAAGTGCAGCTCGGCGACAGCTTTCTGCGGCGTTATCCGCGCGAGCTTTCAGGTGGACAGCGCCAAAGAATCGCTATTGCCCGCGCTTTTGCGCCTAATCCCGCGCTGCTGATTGCCGACGAGCCGGTCAGCGCGCTCGACGTTTCGGTGCAGGCGCAGGTGCTCGATTTACTGGCCGAAATGCAGGCCGAGCACCGAACAGCGCTGCTGTTTATTTCGCACGACCTTGGCGTAGTGCATCATCTCGCCGATCGCGTGGTAGTGATGAAAGACGGCGCGGTGGTCGAGCACGGGCCGGTCGATAACGTATTTCATCGCCCTGTGCATCCCTGGACCCGCCAGCTTATCGCCTCGCTGCCGACCTTCTAACGCGTTAACTCTTCACCCAACACCTTGCCCAAGCCTCCTTATACGTGGAGGCTTTACAAAAAACCTGTCACTCGGTAACATCCTCGCCCAGACATTAGGGTCATCGCCCTTTTGCGTAAGCGTTAACGTCAACCAACGCACCATCGGCAGTACTTTATGTTAAGTACACGTTGCCCATAGTGCGGTGATCCCATGACTCAGCCCTCTCCCACGCGTTCTTCCGTTGTTCAAAGCTCCGGCTTTTTCCTGTTTTTAGTGCTGCTGACAGCAGCTAATCTGCGCACGCCAATCACCGCCACCGGACCCATTCTCGATAATATCCGCGCTACCTTTGGCCTGAGTGCCGCCGCAGCCGGCGTGCTCAATTTTATTCCGCTGATGCTGTTTGCGGCAATCGCGCCCATTGCCTCGTGGCTAGGGAATCGCATCGGGCTTGAAAAAAGTTTATGGAGTGCGGTGTGTTTAATAGCGCTGGGTTCCGTGCTGCGTATTTTGCCCGCCGAAAGTGGCCTGTGGTTGGGGACGATTATCTTGAGCACCGGCATTGCGGCTTCAAACGTGCTGCTGCCGCCGCTGATTAAGCGCGACTTTACCCAGCACACGGCCAAATATATCGGGCTTTACGCCTCGACAATGGCGATCACTGCCAGTATTGCCTCCGGAATTGCCGTGCCGCTGGCGAGCTTGGGAAATATTGGCTGGCAGCTTTCAGTTGGCGTTTGGGCCATTCCCGCGCTAATCGCCGCCGTGGTTTGGCTGCCCTTAGTGAAGAAAGCGCGCACGCCAAGGCCGTTAAACGCAATGACTGACGGCGCGCGCTTGAAATCGCCGTGGCGTTCTGCGCTGGGTTGGCAGGTATCGCTGTTTATGGCACTGCAATCCATGGTGTTTTATACCCTGATCGACTGGTTCACGCCGTTTGCGCAGAGCCACGGTTTTAGTCAGGCGAGCGCAGGCTGGCTGCTGTTTGTTTATCAGGCGGTGGCAATTATTGCCAATCTGGGCTGCATGTCGGCGTTGAAGAGAATGAAAGATCAGCGGCTGATCGGCTTTATCGCCTCGCTAGCGATCAGCATCGGTTTAGCGGGTTTATTGTTTGCTCCGGCAATCGCGCTACTCTGGCTTATCATTGCCGGACTTGGCGCGGGTGCATCGATGGTGATTTGCCTGTCATTATTTAACCTTCGCGCGGTCGATCATCGTCAGGCGGCGCAGCTTTCGGGCATGGCGCAGTGTGTTGGTTACGGCATCGCAGCGCTCGGCCCATTGATTTTCGGCATTATTCATCAGTACAGCGGCAACTGGACTTTTCCTCTCGCCCTATTATTGGCCTGCCATTTATTCCAGCTGATCCTCGCCCCGCTGGCAGGCAGAGCAAGGCAAATTGGTTAGCGCTTAATCAGCTCGAGTGCGTCTTTGTAAACGGCCTGTAAAGTTTTGAGACAATTAATTCAACGTCCTTTCCTCTTGATTTTAATTATCTTTATCTCTCGGCTCACTCAAATTCGTTACCGCCTCAATCACAGATAATACTGCCTTATATGCTTAGTTAACCTTATCTAATAAAGACGATAACTATGCGTAAAAACTCACTTTTATTATGGCCTTTTATTACGGGACTTATTGTCTCGCTTATTGGGCTGGCTTATCTAGGGCTTGGAGGGTGGCTGGCTTCGCTGGGCGGCACGCCTTGGTATCTTTTATTCGGTGCCGGATTCTTTATTAGCGGCATCTTGATAGCCAAACGTCGCGCCGCCGGTATTTGGCTTTATCTTATCGCCTTTATTATCTGCGTAATTTGGGCACTTAAAGAAGTCGGTCTTGACGGCTGGCAGTTAATGCCGCGATTATTAATGATGGCGATTTTAGGCGTCTGGTGCAGCCTGCCGTGGGTCACGCGTCCGGTGATGGGTAATCAGCATCGCGCAGGAACCTTTGCCGGTCTGTTTTATCTTTTAACACTGGGTGGGATTTTCTATTCCGGCTGGCAAGTCACCGATTCGCGTTTTGTTCACCAACAGGATTTCCCTGCGGAACCTGCCGCTGACGCGACGCCAACAACGCCCGCGCCCGATGCCGTGCCGGAAAATGATTGGCGTTATTATGGCCGTACGCCTGCGGGCCAGCGCTTCTCGCCGTTAACACAAATTACGCCTGCAAACGTCAGTAATTTACAGCCCGCCTGGCGCTACAATACCGGCGACGTGCTGCGTAAAGGCGAAGACAAGGCCGGACGCGAGTTTAACTTTGAAGTTACGCCTATCAAGGTTGGCAATCGGCTGTTTATCTGTACGCCGCACCGTCAGGTTATCGCGCTGGATGCCACCACGGGTAAGCAACAGTGGAAATTTGACCCGAAATCCGACACCTCGGCCAACGAATATCTGGCCTGTCGCGGCGTGGCCTACAGTGAATCTTCCGCCGACAAAACCTGTCCGGCCAAGATTATCACCACCACCGCCGATGCGCGCATGGTGGCACTTAACGCCGACACGGGTAAACCGTGCGCCTCATTTGGTCAAAACGGTTTCGTTAGCCTGACCGATCACATGGGCAAGGTTCCACCGGGTTTTCACTACATCACCTCTCAGCCTTTGGTGATGGACGGGCGTGTTGTGCTAGGCGGCTGGATTTATGATAACCAAACTACCGGCGAACCTTCGGGCGTGGTGCGCGCCTATGATGTCAACAGCGGCCAGCTTTCATGGGCGTGGGACATGGGTCGCAATCCGCAAAACGCGCCGTTGAAACCGGGCGAAGAGTATACGCGGGGCACGCCAAATGGCTGGGGAACCTATACTGCCGACCCTAAACTTGGCTTGATATATATTCCGCTGGGCAATGCCACCCCGGACTATTATGGCGCCCAGCGTAGGCCCTTTGACGATAAATACTCTTCATCGATAGTGGCGCTGGATATCCACACCGGCGAAGAGCGCTGGCATTTCCAGACTGTACATCACGACGTGTGGGACTTTGACCTGCCGATTGGTCCGACGCTGGTTGACCTGCCGTCTGCTCAAGGTGAAACCGTGCCCGCACTGGTGCAGACCACCAAAATGGGCCAGCTTTTCCTGCTCGACAGACGCACCGGCAAGCCGCTGGCGCAGGTTAATGAAAAACCGGTGGCAACCTCGCCTTCGCTGCCGGGTGAGCGTCTTTCGCCTACTCAGCCCGACTCGGTTGGCATGCCAAATCTCTCTCCGCCAAACCTCAAAGAGACGGATATGTGGGGCGCGACCGGGCTGGACCAGCTTTATTGTCGCATTCAGTTCCACCGTTATCGCTATCAGGGCCAGTACACGCCGCCAGCCGAAGGCACGTCAATCGCCTATCCGGCCTTTGATGGCGTGATGGACTGGTATGGCGCGTCGGTAGATCCGCGTCGTCACGTGATGATTGCCAATACCAGCTATGTGCCGTTTACCATGGAAATGATGAAAGGCGATGAGGCGATTAAACAGGGGCTGATGCAAAAATGGGCGGGATGGGCGAGTAATCAGCCTTATCCGAAACCAAAGGAGTTCGCCGTCGGACCTGAATACGGCACGCCGTGGGCCGCCGTGGTCAAGCCGTGGCTTTCCGCGCTGGGTGCGCCTTGCAGCGCGCCGCCTTGGGGTAAGCTGGTGGCTATCGACTTGAATACGCGCAAAATTGCCTGGGAGCGCCCGGCGGGAACTACGCGTGATATGAATATTTTTGGCACCCACACTAACGCCCCGCTGCCAACCGGCATCTTTACCATGGGCGGCAATGTGATTACCCAAAGCGGCGTGATTTTCATGGGCGCTACGGCGGACGACTATATCCGCGCCTTTGATGAAACCACGGGCCGTGAGCTGTGGCGCGCCAGACTGCCTGCGGGCGGACAGGCGACGCCAATGACCTATACCGGCGACGATGGCCGACAGTATGTTGTTATTGCCGCAGGTGGTCACGGTGGTTTGGGCACGCCAACGGGTGATTCATTAATGGCTTATGCTTTACCCGCCAACAAGAGTTAGTTTACTCACCTTAATCCCTCCCTTTGGAGGGATTATTTTTCCTGCGTCATGATTTCGGATTACTTGATATCCAATTAACAGCGGCACTGAATAGCTTTCAATTCAAAGGGCAATATTGGTTACAGCTCTCATTAATGAATAATAGCGTGTTAAAGTCGTAGTCCTGACTCTCTTAATCTATTTAAAAACGCCTAGTTTTCAATAGAACAGTTTTATGTGTTCTATAATCTAACGTACTCACTCTTTGAGCATGATGTTGAATCAGCACTTTGCCTTTGCTGCAAAGCTATTGTTTACTCCTTCAGCCTTAAGGAACCTTAATATGAGAGCACTTACCTATCATGGCCCGCATAAAGTCAGCGTCGATAATATGCCTGACCCCTCTATTGAAGCCGCCGATGATATTATCCTCAGAGTTACCGCTACCGCGATTTGCGGATCGGATTTACATCTATATCGTGGAAAAATACCCGGCACCGAACACGGTGATATTTTCGGTCACGAATTCATGGGTGAAGTCGTTGAAACGGGCGCGGGCGTAACGGCCGTGCAAAAAGGCGATCGCGTGGTAATTCCTTTCGTTATCGCCTGTGGCGAATGTTTCTTCTGCCATTTAAATCAGTTTGCAGCCTGTGAGACTACAAATACGGGTAAAGGCGCGGCGTTAAATCGCAAAAGTATCACGCCTCCCGCCGCGCTATTTGGTTACAGCCATTTATATGGCGGCGTGCCTGGAGGACAGGCGGAATATGTTCGCGTGCCGAAAGCCAATACGGGTCCATTTAAAGTGCCGGATATTTTACCTGACGAGAAGGTGCTCTTTCTTTCCGACATTCTTCCCACCGCGTGGCAAGCCGTTAAAAATGCCGAAGTTAAACAAGGCTCTAGCGTCGCCATCTTCGGTGCGGGTCCTGTCGGCCTGCTCACTGCCGCCTGCGCGCGTTACCTGGGTGCAGAGAAGATATTCATGATTGACCATCATCCGTATCGGCTGGCCTTTGCTCAGCAACGATATGGCGTAATCCCTATTAACTTTGATGAAAACGATGATCCGGCCGCTTATATTATCGAGCACACCACTAATCACCGTGGCGTTGACGCGGTTATTGACGCCATTGGTTTTGAAGCCAAAGGCAGCATGACTGAAACGATTTTGACCAATTTAAAATTAGAAGGCAGCAGCGGCAAAGCGTTACGCCAGTGTATTGCGGCCGTTCGTCGAGGGGGTATTGTCAGCGTTCCGGGCGTTTATGCCGGCTTTATTCACGGCTTCCTGTTTGGTGATGCCTTTGATAAAGGGCTGACCTTTAAAATGGGTCAAACCCACGTACACAAATTCTTGCCAGAATTGCTGGAATTAATTGAACAGGGCCATTTGAAGCCTGAGGAAATAGTCACGCATAACATGCCGCTAGAAGATGCCGCGCGGGGTTATGAAATATTCGAGAAGCGTAAGGAAGATTGCCGGAAAATAATCCTGGTGCCTGGAATGGCTCCAGCGGCGGGAGCCATTTAATACATGGTGCAGAATAAGGAGCCGCGCTATTGCGGCTCTTTATCGCCTGACTCTGGCGCGCTATGCGGATCGTCTTTAGGTAAATCCGGCTGAGGATTATCTTTAACTCTCTTCAGATCCTCATCAGTATTATCAAACTCTTTATGTTTACTCATGATTGCTCCGTAATTAATTAATGGATTGTGTAAACTAATAAAAAAACTTTATTCCTCTTCCTCTTCCTCTTCTTATTCCTCAGACAATAACTCACAGAGATGCTGCAAAACGAATAAGGCGGCCTGATGAATAACCTGCTCGCAGTCACCTTCAAAACGTCGCACGGTGCTGTGAATTTTTGCGCCCGGCAAATGCCAGGCAAACCAGACGGTTCCGGCAGGCGTGCCGTCGTCGCCATCAGCGGGTCCGGCGTAACCACTCACCGCAATACTGACAGGTTCGCCTGCCACTCTCGCAGCGCCCAAAGCCATCTCTCTGACCGTCGCTTCACTTACAGCAGTGTAAATGCGCAGCGTTTCTTCGCTTACGCCGAGAATGCGCTGTTTGGCGTTGTCAGTATAAGTAACAAAACTGCTGCTAAAAAACGTGCCGCTGTCTTCAGTGGCGCACAGCGCAGTAGCTAACAGCCCGCCCGTACAGGATTCGGCCAACGTCAATTTGAGATCGTTTTGTAGCAGGACTTGGCCCAATTTCTCGGCCGCTGCAACGAGCTCCTTATCCATTTGGTTGCTCCTTTAAATACTGACTTTCTCAACGTCGATAGAGGGTCAACCGTTTATCAGGCCTGCGGCTCCAGTTCAGTTTTGATCCAGCCGGGTTGGCGCTTGTCGAATGCCTCGTAAGCTTCAACCACATCGCTTAACGGTTCGACTTTGGTCAATACAAATTCGGGATCAATCGCGCCCATTCGCACCAGCTCCATCAAACCTGGAATAACCGTGTGATGATTGCAGTTGCCCATTTTAATGGTCAGATTTTTGTTCATCGCCTTACCAATCGGGAAGGTTTCTGCGGTCGGTGGATAAACGCCAATGATGGAGAGTCGTCCCGCTTTCTTAAGCGTTTCGATTGCCCATTCCAACGATTGAGTAGGACCATCACCCGGAACCCAGTTTCCGTGCTGCACGTTTGTGCCGTCAGTCGTTATCTCATCCACTTCCTGCTGGAATTTATCTGCTTTTTCATCGGCTTCCTGCTTGGCTGGTCCGTGATGCGCATGTTGGCTATCAATACCTACGGCATCTATTGCCGCATCAGCTCCAATACCGCCAGTGAGATGTTTAATCGTCTCGACCGGATCTTCTTTCTCAAAATTAACGGTAAATGCACCCTGTTTACGCGCCATTGCGAGGCGATCTTCATGACAATCGATGGCAATAACTTTGGACGCGCCCTGTAGCAAAGCGCTGGCGACGGTGAATTGACCAACCGGGCCACAACCAAACACCGTGACAACGTCACCTTTACCAATGTTCGCCAGCTCGGCACCAAACCACGCCGTCGGAAAAATATCGCTGATCATTAATGCCTGATCGTCTGTCACTTCATCCGGGATTTTAACCAGAGTGTTGGAGGCAAAAGGAATGCGCGCTTTTTCGGCCTGAAGGCCATTAACAGGACCCGTCGCCGCCGGACCGCCAAAGAAACAGGTCCCTGCATCGGCGCCGTTTGGATTGGCATTATCACACTGCGCCGTATTGCCCTCGCGACATGGCGGACAATATCCACAGGAAACAGTTGAGCAAACTACCATCCGATCGCCAATATTGAAGTTACGCACGTCATCGCCAAGTGCCTCGATGATGCCTACTCCCTCATGACCTAAAATAGTGCCGGGTTTCATTTCACTAAAGGTGCCGCGAACAAAGTGTAAATCGGTCCCACAAATGGCCGACGCTGTCAGACGGATTATGGCATCGGTGGGGGCTTGAATTGCCGGATCGGCAACTTCTTCACGACGAATATCGCCGACGGCATGCCAGACGAGTGCTTTCATGGGCTCTCCTTCTGTTTTGATGATTTAGTGTTTTGTTTATTTAAAGCTAATCGACGGTGTAAAGAGAGAAAAACCCGCCGTTAAGCGGGTTAGTAAAATGATTAACGCTTACTTTCCTGATCCGGATTTTCCAGACGAGCCAGATATTCTTTGGTCACGGCCGGGCTGTGCTCGGAAAGCCATTGCGCAAAGGCTTCTTCCTGCTTTTTAATCTGCTGGAAGACCTGTGCACCATCCATATCGCCCACGAATTCTGCGGCAGCAATCAGATTTGAGTAAGAGGCGATTTCGAGATGCTCAAACACATAGCCGCTGATACTCCCTTTGACGACCTCATCGCTGGCAAACATGCCGCCAAATGCTTGACCTGCGGCTGCAACTTTACCCGCCACGTCTTTGAAGGTGGAGCTTGAGGTATCAAGGCGGTCGAGTACGGATTTGACCAGACGTTGCTGATCCTGCGTCTCGGTAATATGTCGGGTTATGCCTTCTTGCAATACCGGGTAATGTTCAAGGCGGTCGGCCATTTTTTTCAGCATCGCTTCAGCCTGTTCTTCCATGGCATGCGCGTCGCGTACCCAGTCGATATAATCTTCGTAAGCTTTTTGATTACTCATAATAGGCCCTCTTGTCAGTCTATTAGTTGTCGAACTTTTTGTGGTCGAACATGAATGTCGATAAATAAACGTCTAGGCAAATTTTACTTTTGCGCTTTCGCTTTTTGTGATCCTGCTTTTTCCGAACCTGCTTGTTGTAAGCCTGCTTGTTGTGATCCTGCCGTTTGCGATTCAGCAATGGAGGTCAGTTTTTCGTCGGTACTTTTCTCTTCCTGCAGGGTTTCAAGCAACAGCTTCGCGGCTTCGGTATAACCTAATTTCTTGGCAAGCGCGGCCAGCGTGCCGTAGGTGGCAATCTCATAATGTTCGACTTTCTGCGCTGCGCCTATTAGACCGGCGTCCAGCACTTCGCCCTTTTCTACGGATTCAATCAGCTCTTGCGCCTCTTCCACCAGCCCTTCCATTGCATGGCATTTCATACGTTTGATGCGCAGTTCATCGGAGGACTCGACCACTTTATCGAGTCTTTCTATTTGCCCCTGCGTTTCTTCGAGATGCAATTTAAAGGCTTCAACCAATTTTGGATCGGTCGCTGCACGCGCCATTTTCGGCAATGCTTTGGTTATTTGACGTTCGGCACTGTATACATCGGACAGATCGTGAATAAACAATTCTTTCAACGTTGTAATAGCCATGTCTCACTCCAAAGGAAAAAGGTAAATAAGTTTTCAATTACACTGTTAATGTATGAACGTTAACTTCTGAATTAAACATCTAAAATAGATACAAAACACACATGAGAAATAATAGTCCACGATCGCAGCACATCAAGGTTTTAGGAGTTATCTTACGAAGAAAGGTAATAAAAATTACACTCACGGATAATAAGAATAAGCTTTTCAATGCCGTTTCATTAATAGATAAATATTTGCCAATTTATAGACACAAAAAAGCCCAGAGAGATCCTCTGGGCTGGGTGGCAGTGCCTGCAATCATCTAACCAAATGATTTGTTTGGATTAGTGACCGCCGTGGCTATTCTTGCCGCCTTTTTTACCGGCTTCACTGGCGCGTTCGCGGTCGTCTGCGAAATTACCGCCGCCGCTATTTTTGCCGCCTTTCTTACCTGCTTCTGATGCTTTGTCATGGTCTTCTGCAAAATTACCTGATCCATTGCGATGGTTGGCCATTATATCCTCCTATCGGATAGTTCTTTCATTTTGGTTGGGCTCAACGTATTCAGTAGTAACCACTGATATTGTCCCGAATGAAGAGCACGATGCTCGGAATTAATGATAGTGCACGGTCCAATTATGTCAAAAATTGCAGTTAAGTTTTTTGAGTTAACATCCACAAACCCTTAATTTTTCGTAAATTTTTTATCTAAATATTTTATTAATCCTTTACTCAAAACACTGAACATTAATTACTCAAAACCTTATTATCGGCATATTTGATAAGGTTATCCGCGTGTTAGCAAATAAGATTTATAGTTATCGAAATAATAGATTTGTTTGTAGTTAATAGCCGTCGCCAGTAATAGAATACTTGGCTTGATCAAAGCAGTGCGCATTATCAGACTGAGTGCAGGCGAAGAACTGAAATCAGCCGTCAGCTAAACCACTTTTGCTGCTAAACTTGCTCTGACTGGCTATTTTTTGAACTAGCCGCCCGTGAGGCCAGCCTTCTTCGGCTTTACTCATCCTTTACTGTGCGTGCCCAACCCAAGCTCTTGTTTATCCTCTTGTGTACGCACGAGGAAACACCTAAGTGAAAATGGCTTTCGTTCCATGGCTTAAGAATCGCAGGGATCTCCACGCCTCTCCGGGAATAGCGTCAACGAATAGTGATGACGAGCGCGAGATTATCCCTATCGCCGCCGAAATTTTCTCTGCCGAGCAAATGGAGCGTTTTGGGGCCAAACTTGCCAAATCGCATAAGCTTTCCACTAAAAAAGCGCCCTACTATTTACTTAACCGCCTGACTGAAAGTGAAAAAATCCTTTCTGATAACTGTAATATTCTTTCTGCTGGCGGCGAAAAAAGCATAGCGCCAGCGGGCGAATGGCTGCTGGATAACTTCTATTTAATTGAAGAGCACATTCGTCTGGTACGTCAGCTGCTGCCTAAAAATTTCGGTAAGGGTCTGCCAACGCTTGTCAGTCCGCAAAGTTGTCCACGCGTTTACGACATAGCCACCGAGGCGATCGCCCACAGCGACGGCCATTGGGACGAAACCACCCTCATACGCTTTATTCTCTCTTATCAGAAAGTGACCACGTTAACGCTCGGCGAACTGTGGGCCTTTCCGGGCATGTTACGTCTGGCGTTAATCGAAAATTTGCGTCGCATCAGTATCGAAGTCACCAAGGCGCAGCAGGAGCGTAATCTCGCCGAGTATTGGGCTAACAAAATTCAGGAAACCGCTGAAGAACGCCCTGCCGATCTCATTATCGTGATTGCCGACATGGCGCGCACCAATCCGCCGCGTACCAGCGCTTTCGTGGCCGAATTAGTGCGCAGGCTGCAAGGTCACGGCTCGATGCTGGCTCTGCCGCTAACCTGGATTGAGCAGCGACTGGCCGACGTTGGCCTGACGACCACCGAAATGATCAACCGTTTTAACCAGCAGCTGGCGCTTAGCCAACTGTCGGTCAGTAACAGCATCGCCGGATTGCGAAAGCTGAATGAAATGAACTGGGCCGATTTTGCCGAAAGCGTGAGTGAAGTGGAGAAAGTACTCCATCAAGATCCCGCAGGTATTTATCCCGCCATGTCATTCGCTACCCGCGACAACTACCGACATGTTATCGAAAAACTGGCCCGCCACTGCCACTTTAGCGAGCAGGAGATCGCCCGCCGCGTTATCGCTTTATGCAACGTAGCGGAAGAAGGCAGCCAGCAGCGCCACGTGGGCTATTATCTGGTCGATAACGGCCGCAGCGGCCTTGAAAGCACGCTCAATATTCGTTACACCCGAATGAACTATTTCCGCCATCAGATGAACAAAACGCCGCTGCTCTCGTGGCTCGGCAGTCTGAGCCTGCTGATCACCGCGCTGACGGCCAACCTGCTGTTTGAAACGCGTTTAAGCGGCATGGGCTGGACGCTATGGCTGCTGGTTATCCCTATCGCGATTTTATGCAGCCAGTTTACGCTGGATTTGTTAAATGAAACGGCGACCCGCAGCCGCACGCCAAGTCCCTTGCCCAGAATGGATTTTTCGCAGCATATTCCCGCCGAGTACAGCACGTTGGTCGCCGTTCCCTGCCTGCTTAGCAGCCGCGAAGGGGTTGATCGGTTAACTAGCTCGCTCGAAATCTGTTATCTCGGCAATAGTTTCCCGACGGTTTATTTCGCGCTGGTGGCTGATTTTCTGGATAGCGACAGTGCGGCAAGCCCAAACAATGACCTGCTGCTCGCCTATGCCAGCAGCAAAATTATTCAGCTAAATCGCCGCTACGAGCAAAGCACTGATTCGTCGGAAAATCGCTTTAGCCTGCTGCATCGCGACAGTTTGTTTAATACTTCTGAAGGTGTCTGGATGGGTCAGGAGCGCAAACGCGGCAAGTTGGCGGCGTTAAATCGCTGGCTGCGCGGCGCGCCAGATGAGTTCACTACCTGCGTCGGGGCAACTCAGCAGCAGCTTTCGGCAGTTAAATATGTCATCACGCTCGACAGCGACACGCTCTTGCCTCGCGATCACGCGCACCAGATGATTGCCACGATGGCGCACCCGCTTAATCGCCCAATTTACGATGCCGCGCTGCATCGGGTAGTTAAAGGCTACGGTATTTTACAGCCTAGGCTTGCCGAAGAGATCCCGCGTTACGGGCAAAGCCGCTATGCCGCCGTGAGCAGCAGCCAGCCCGGCACCGATCCTTATTCATCGATGGCTTCGGATATTTATCAAGACATATTCGGCGAAGGCTCTTTTATCGGTAAAGGTATTTACGACATTGATACTTTCACCCTCGCCAATGACAACACCTGTCCCGATAATCTGGTGCTCAGCCATGACCTGCTGGAAGGCTGTTATGCTCGCTCTGGCGTGTTGAGCGACGTGGTGCTTTATGAGCAGTATCCTTCAAGTTATTTAATCGACGTAGCGCGCCGCAGTCGCTGGATACGTGGCGACTGGCAGTTGCTTAACTGGCTTCGACTGCGCGTACGTCAGGCCGACGGCACCTTCTGCGCTAACCCTTTATCGGTGCTTTCGCGCTGGAAACTGCTCGATAATTTGCGCCGCAGTCTGGTCGCGCCTTCGTTTTTACTGATCCTGTTCACTGCAATACTTTGGGCACCTAATTCGCTGTATTGGCTGCTATTTATAACTGTTTTGCTGTTGCTGCCGAGCGCAATTGCCTTAGGGTTAAACCTGATGAATAAAGGCAAGCACATCCATTTGATGCCGCACTTTAAATCCGTCAGCAACGGCATTCTCTCGCGACTTGCGCGCATCGGGCTCTATATTGCCACCTTGCCACACGAAACCGCCTACACCTTGAAAGCGATTTTTGTGACCCTGTGGCGCTTAACTATCAGCCATCGTCATTTACAGGAGTGGACTAGCAGCGGCGAAACCGGCAAGCCTTATTTTTCGCTGTCGACGACGAATCTTTATCGCGTGATGTGGTTTAACCCGCTGGCCGGTGTCTTGCTGATAGCGTTAGTCCGCAATCACGATGCCGCCTGTTTAACGGCTGCCATTCCGCTGGGCGTGCTGTGGGTAGTTGCGCCACTGTTAGTCGGCTGGATGAGCAGAACGCCCGAGCAACCCGCTCCCAAGGTTTATCAAACTCAACGCACCTTCCTGCGTCGGGTTAGTCGCGAAACCTGGTCCTATTTTTCGGCCTTTGTGACGCCTCAGGAAAACTGGCTGCCGCCGGATAACTTTCAGGAAATTCCCGAGCCTAAAATTGCTCATCGCACTTCGCCGACCAACATTGGTCTTTCCTTATTAGCCAACCTGACGGCGATGGATTTTGGTTATCTGTCGCAGGGAAGCATGCTCACACGAACCGGTAACACGCTGGATACGCTAGATAAACTCGAGCATTATCGCGGTCATCTCTACAACTGGTACGACACGCGCACGCTGGCGCCGTTAAATCCGCGTTATATTTCCAGCGTTGATAGCGGCAATCTGGCCGGTCATTTGCTAGTGCTAGCCACGGGGATCGCGCGTTTGCGAAATCAGCCCGCGCTCGACGTACCGCAACTGCTGGCGGGTCTTGAAGACACGCTGCTGCTGTGTGAAGGCGAAGCGACGCCCGCCATGCGTGACGGTTTGTTCAAAATTCGCCGCTTCTGGCAACAGGCGGCAGAAATGCCGATTCATCAGCTCATGACGCCGCTTCAGGAGATGCAGCAGCGCGTCACCGATTTGCTGCAACACAGCAGTATTAATGGCCATTGGTTAACTGAATTGAATGCGCAATTAGCTGATTTTATTCAAGAATGGACGCTGCTTTTCGACTGGATGATTGCAGCGCCTTTAGACGACAAAATGCCTTCTCTGCTGTTGATTTCGCAAATGACGCTGGTCGCGCAGGTCAATGAAAATGCCCATCTGGATCAACAGAAAATCGGCCTCGCGGCGAATATCGCCCTAAAACGGCTAGCAGTGATCAACGAATTGGAGCTGCGTCTAAAAGATCATGCGCGGATGGACTTTAAATTCCTCTATAACAAGCAAACGCAGCTGCTGAGCGTGGGTTATAACTGTGAAAACAACAAGTTGGACAGCGGAAGCTACGATCTGCTGCCTTCCGAGATCCGCCTGACCAGCTATTTAGCCATCGCCACTAATCAGCTGCCCCTGAAAAGCTGGTTTGCGCTTGGAAGGCTGTTTACGCTGGTGGATAAGGAGCCGTCGCTGATGTCGTGGAGCGGCTCGATGTTTGAATATTTGATGCCGCAGTTGGTGATGCCGGTTTATCCCGGCTCTTTGCTGCTGCAAATGAGCCGCACGGCGGTGAATCGGCAAATCGCCTGGGGCAAAGAAAACGGCGTGCCGTGGGGAATTTCCGAATCCGCCTATGCCGCGTTTGATCCGGGCCAAAACTATCAGTATCGCGCATTCGGCGTGCCCGGTTTGGGCCTGAAACGCGGGCTTGGCGAAGATATGGTCATCGCGCCTTACGCGTCGGTGATGGCGTTGGTAGTTGAGCCGCAGGAGGCCTGCGAAAACTTGCAGCGGCTCGATCTTCTGGGTGCGCGCGGTAAATACGGTTTTTATGAGGCGCTTGACTACTCCCGTTCTCGACTGAATCACGGCGAGATCTTCTCGCTGGTACGCACTTATATGGCGCACCATCAGGGAATGAGTTTCCTGGCGCTGTCGCATACGCTGCTTAATGCGCCGATGGTCGAGCGCTTTGTGGCAAATCCGTGGCTGCAATCTGCCCTGCCGTTATTGCAGGAAAGAGTGCCAGACACGCCAACGATGTACAGTCCGCGTCGGCAGTTTGATACGGTCGACGCGCTGCAACCTGTCAGTGCGTCTTATCGGCAGTTTAGTCGCGTTGATAGCCCAACGCCTGAAGTTCAGCTGCTCTCCAACACCCAATATCATCTGATGGTGACGCAAGCTGGCGGCGGTTACAGCACCTGGCGTGACATCGCACTGACCCGCTGGCGCGCCGACGGAACCCGCGATAATTACGGCACCTTCTGCTATATCGCCGATCCGCATTCGGGCGAATTCATCAACAATACCTGGCAACCTGCGGGCAAGGCGATTGAAGGTAAAAAAGGCAGCTACGAGGCGGTATTTACCGACGCCGCCGCCGAATTTACTCGCGTTGATGGCACCTTGACGGTCCATACGAAAATCGTGGTTTCACCTGAAGATGACGTCGAAATTCGTCGTTTAACGCTCACGCATCGCGGCAAGCAGCCGCGCACGCTTGAAATCACCACCTATACCGAGGTCGTGCTTGCACCACTTGCCAACGATTTGGCCCATCGGGCGTTTAGCAATTTGTTCGTACAAACCGAGCTGGTCGCCGATCGTGAAGGTATTCTCTGCCATCGTCGGCCACGCGATGAGCACGAAGCTTGCCCATGGCTGTTTCATACCACGGCGATTCATGGTGAAACCGACAGGCAAACCTCTTTTGCTACCGATCGCGCGGCATTTATCGGACGCGGGCATACCGCCGTTGCGCCGCAGACCATGAATCATCCGGGCGCGCTGGATAACAGCGCCGGGCCGGTGCTTGACCCTATTCTTTCCATTCGTCAACGCGTTGAGTTAAAGCCGGGCGTGCCGCTGGTGATCGACCTGATTTACGGCATCGGCGAAACTCGCGAGCAGAGTCTTGGGATGATGGAAAAGTACCGCGATCACAATATCGCCGACCGCGTGTTTGCCTTTGCCCGTTCGCACAGTCAGGTCACGCTGCGTCAAATCAATGCCAATGAAGAGCAGGCCAATCTTTATAATCAGTTGGCCGGTTCGGTGATTTTTCCTAGTCCCGAGATGCGTCCGAATACGCAGGTACTTGACCGTAATCGACGCGGCCAGTCTGCGTTGTGGAGCCATTCGCTGTCGGGTGACCTGCCTATCGTGCTGCTGGTGATTACCCGTAGTGAGAATATTGCGCTGGTCAGCACGCTGATTCAGGCACACAGCTATTGGCGCTTGAAAGGGCTAGCGGTGGACCTACTCATCCTCAACGATTCTCACGAGGGTTATCAGCAAGACCTGCATAATCAGATTTTGCATCGCGTCGCCTCTGGCGCGGAAGCCAGCTTAATCGACAAAAATGGCGGTATTTATGTCCGCACCAGCGAGCACGTTGCGCCTGAGGATTTGATTTTATTCATGAGCGTGGCGGCGATTGTGATTGACGATCGCAATGGCGAGCTGATCGACCAGCTCAATAAAAAGGTTCAACCGGCGCAGAGCATTCAGTCCAAGCTGGTGCCCTTTAGTAACCTTCCGCCGCTTAATGCTCCACCGCGCGAATTTGATCCTCAGCATCTGACCTTTTTCAACGGCTTTGGCGGATTCTCACCTGACGGCCGCGAATACCAGATTCGTTTAACTCAGGATCAAAACACTCCTGCGCCGTGGGCCAACGTGATCGCCAACGATAATTTCGGCAGCGTGATTTCAGAAAGCGGGCAGGCCTACACCTGGTTTGAAAACGCCCACGAATATCGACTCACGCCGTGGGAAAACGACCCGATTAGCGATGGCAGCGGCGAAGCTTTCTATTTGCGCGATGAAGAGAATGGCGAAATCTGGTCGCCTACGCCGCTTCCGGTACGCACGCAAAACGAGTATTTCAGTCGTCACGGTTTCGGTTACAGCGTATTCGAGCACCGTCATCTCGGCATCGACAGCGAACTTACCGTGCTGGTGGCCGAAGAAGCGCCGGTCAAAATTTTCATTCTCACCTTGAGCAATGTGTCGGGCAGAACGCGCAGAGTATCGGTTACCGGCTATGTGGAATGGGTCATGAGCGACCTGCGTTCCAAATCCGCCATGCACATTGCGACCCGACCGGCGCGGGTTAACGGCGGCTGTGGCGTGTTGGCGACCAATCACTACACCGAAAGCGACAGCGAACGCACAGCCTTCTTTGCCGTCACCGGCGTGCACTGTTCGGTGTCTGGCGATCGCCGCGATTTTCTAGGCCGTAACGGATCCACCACCGCGCCCGCTGCCTTGCTGGTTGAAAGGCTGCCCGATAAAACCGGTTCCGGCCTCGACCCTTGCGCGGCGGTGCAGTCAGCCACCAAGCTTATCGATGGCGATCAGCGCACCTTTATCTTTGTGCTCGGATTAGGCCAAAACGGCCAGCATGCCGAGCAGCTTATCCAGCAATTTATGCAGGAAGAGGCGGCGCGTGGCGAGCTTGACCGCGTGCATCGTTATTGGCATCAGCGTCTCGATAAAATAGCCGTCACTACGCCAGAACCGGCGGTTAACCTGCTGGTCAACGGCTGGTTGCTGTATCAGACTCTGTCGAGCCGTATCATGGCGCGCAGCGGCTATTATCAGTCCGGCGGCGCGTTTGGTTTCCGTGACCAATTACAGGATACGTTGGCCCTTTCCCACGCCGCGCCCGAACGCATGCGCGAGCAGATTCTACTCTGCGCCGCACATCAATTTGTCGAGGGCGACGTTCAGCACTGGTGGCATCCGCCGACGGGTAGAGGCGTGCGGACGCGCTGTTCCGACGACTATCTGTGGCTGCCGCTGGCGCTGTGTCATTACATTGACGTCACCCATGATACGGAGGTGGCAGACCAGCTGGTGGGGTATCTTGAGACGCGGCTGTTAGGCCCGGAGGAAGAGTCTTTCTACGGCCAGCCACAGCCCAGTGCGTTGAGCGAAACGCTGTTCCTGCACTGCGTACGCGCGATTAAACACGGGCTGAACTTTGGCGAGCATGGATTGCCGCTGATGGGCAGCGGCGACTGGAATGACGGCATGAATCTGGTCGGCATTAAAGGCAAAGGCGAAAGTGTCTGGCTCGGTTTCTTCCTGCTCAACGTGCTGCAACGCTTTGCACCGCTGGCGGAACAGCTCGGCCAGCATGACATTTCAGCGCTTTGCTCTAGTCAGGCCAAACAGCTTAAACAGAACCTTTATGACCACGCGTGGGACGGCGAATGGTATCTGCGCGGCTTCTTTGACAGCGGCGAAACGCTCGGATCTCACCACAATCAGGAGTGCCAAATTGATGCGATTGCGCAAAGCTGGTCAGTGTTGGCGGGCGCGGAAGACCCCGAGCGCAGTCGTCAGGCGATGCATGCACTTGAACATCGGTTAGTCGACGAAGAGGTCGGCATTATCAAGCTGCTTACCCCTCCGTTCAACGATAACGGGCCGAATCCGGGCTACATTCGCGGCTATCTGCCGGGCGTTCGTGAAAACGGTGGCCAGTATACGCACGGCGCGATTTGGGCGGTGATGGCCTTCGCCGAAATGGGTGAAACTGAACGCGCATGGCAACTTTTTGCGGCGATAAACCCGATAAATCATAGCCTTGATGCCGATCGCGTTCATCGTTACAAAGTTGAACCCTATGTTATGACCGCCGATATCTATTCCGTAGAGCCGCACGTCGGGCGTGGCGGCTGGAGCTGGTACACCGGCTCGGCGGGCTGGGCCTATCGCCTGCTCACCGAATCACTGTTAGGCATTAAACGTCACGGCGCATTTATTTCAATAAACACGCGACTACCTGCCGACTGGCCCGAGATTTCCCTTAATTATCAACAAGGCAGTAGCCAGTATCAAATCACGGTTAAACGTGCCGAAGGCGACGCCAGCGTGGTAATTGACGGTGAAACCTTGCCCGACCTGTTGATCCCGATAAATGACGATGGAGAAACGCACGTTGTCGAGGTGTGGGTGGTATAAAAAATTATCGTGCTCACCGCATGGTGTTCCATGCGTTGTTTCATGCAGTACTCCATGCGATGAGCCGCTTCTTTTTAATCCTTGAGCACCTGCTGGAGAATGCCCAGCGCCTGCTTGAACTGCGCATCTGGAATGGTCAACGGATACAGGAAACGAATCACGTTGCCGTGGACGCCACAGCTTAGCAGCATCAGACCGGCGTCAAGCGCGGCTTTTTGATAGCGACGAGTGATCTCCGCCGATGGTTTGCCCGTTTGCGGATCGTTAAATTCGACGGCAACCATCGAGCCACGCGCGCGGATGTCGATCATTGCCGGACAGCCAGATTTCGCCTGTTGCAGCACTTCAACCAGCTCGGCGCCAAGTTTTTGCGCGCGTTCACACAGCTGTTCTTCTTCGATAATATTTAATACGGCCAACGCCGAGGCTACGGCCAGCGGGTTACCGGCGTAGGTGCCGCCGAGTCCGCCCGGCTCTGGCGCGTCCATGACTTCTGCACGACCCACTAGGCCAGAAATAGGTAATCCGCCGCCGAGGCTTTTCGCCATGGTGATCAGATCAGCCTTGGTGCTGCCGTAGTATTCCATCGCAAACATTTTGCCGGTGCGCGCGAAGCCGCTTTGAACTTCATCGGCCACCAGCAAAATGCCGTGTTGATCGCAGATTGTGCGAAGGCCATCGACAAACGCCTGCGGTGCGATATTGAAACCGCCCTCGCCCTGAATCGGTTCGAAAACGATGGCGGCAACGTCCTGCGGGCTAATGTCAGCGCGGAACAAATATTCAATGCTTTCCAGCGCTTCTTCTACGCTAACGCCCTGTTGGGCATTCGGATAGCGTGCGTGGAAAACGGAGCCTGGGAACGGGCCAAAGCCTTTTTTATAGGGCAACACTTTGCCGGTTAAGGCCATGGTCAGCAAAGTACGGCCATGAAATGCGCCAGAAAAAGTGATCACACCGGAGCGTCCGGTGGCTGAGCGGGCAATTTTTACCGCATTCTCAACCGCTTCAGCGCCCGTGGTAAAGAAAGTAGTTTTGGCTGCGCCGTCGATAGGTGCAAGCGTGTTTAAGCGTTCGGCGAGCGTGACATAGCTAGCGTAAGGCACCACTTGATAGGCGGTATGAGTAAAGAGGTCGAGCTGGGCTTTTACCGCCTCCACCACTTTCGGATGACGATGCCCGGTGTTCAATACGGCAATGCCCGCCGTGAAATCGATAAACTCGCGGCCTTGCTCGTCCCACAGCGTCGCGTTTTCCGCTTTGCTGGCGTAGAAGTCATACATTACTGACACGCCGCGCGGTGTAGCGGCCTTGCGACGCTGTTCTAATTCGTTCTGATCCATGCTGAACTCCGATTCATTATCATTTGAAAATACAACTGAAACGTTTTCGCTGCGAAACCCCAATCTTCTGTGTTACTTTTTTACCGCTAAACCGGTCCTATAATACAGAGCCAGTTCTTTTTATTTTGAGGTACCAATTGCGATCGCTTCTTTCTGACCTGATTTTGCATCGTCTCGAAAAGGCAACAGGCAACAATCTACATCAGCGGCTGTATCAGGCACTGCGACTGGCCATTCTGGATGCCAGCATCACGCCGGGTAGTCGACTTCCTGCTTCGCGCGATTTGGCCGCGCAGCTTGAAATCTCGCGCAATACGGTGCTTGCCGCGTATGAGCAGTTACAGGCGGAAGGTTACATTCAAACTCGTGCGGGCAGTGGCACGTTCGTTAATGCCGATTTACCGGAAGACGGTATTAATGCGGAGGCAGTGCCGGCCAAGCATTCGTCGTCAGCTAATCTCGGACAACTTTCAGAGCGCGGCGCAAAATTGCTGGGCCGCACGGGCGTTGCGCCACATCAATGGGGTGCGTTTATGCCCGGCGTGCCTGACGTTACCCGTTTTCCGCATGAAATTTGGCGCAAACTGCAAAACCGGCTGAATCGCAAATTGGATCCTCGTTATCTAAGCTATTCTCGCCACGGCGGTGGTTTAGCTTTGCAGCAGGCGCTGACCGACTATCTGCGCGTTGCGCGTTCCGTTAACTGTACGCCGGAACAAATCCTGATTACGGCTGGATCTCACGAGGCAATTGATTTGCTGGCGAAAGTGCTTTGCGATCAGGGCGATACTGCATGGATTGAGGAGCCGAGCTATTGGGGGATCCGCAATATTTTGTCGATAAACGGCGTTGTGATGCAGCCCATTCCAGTAGATGAAAACGGCATGGATCCGCCCGACATAGCGGAAAACCAAACGCCGCCGCGGCTAATTTGCGTGACACCGTCACATCAATACCCACTCGGTTCGGTGATGAGCCTTGCGCGGCGACAGCGGCTGTTATCGCTGGCCGTTCAACACGGCAGCTGGATTATTGAAGATGATTACGACAGTGAGTTTCGCTATTCAGGCAGCCCGATCCCCGCATTGCAAGGTTTGCAGCCCGACGCGCCGGTTATCTACATCGGCACTTTTAGCAAAACGCTGTTTCCGGGTATGCGTGTCAGTTACGTCGTGCTGCCGCGCGGGTTGGCGGCCAAACTGAAGATTGCACATTCAGAACTTTATCGCGGCGGCAATGGGTTAACTCAGCTCACGCTGGCCGAATTTATTCGCGAAGGCCATTATGGCGCGCACATTCGGCGCATGCGTTTATCCTATGGTAAAAGACGAAACGCGTTGGCGAAGATGATTGAACAAGAGTTAGGGAAAGAGTTTCTGTGTGAATTTAGCAGCGCCGGATTACACCTCATTTTAGCCTTGCCTGAACGAATTGACGACGTGGCGCTCAGCGCAGAATTGGAACAAAAAGGCGTACTGACCCGCGCGCTTTCTGGCTACTACATGCGCAGCACCTCGCGTCGCGGGCTAATTCTCGGTTACGGCTGTGTCGACATTCCGCAAATGGAAGCGGCGTTTAATATTCTATGTGCCTGCCTCAAGCAGCGGCTGTAGCGTTTAGTTAAGCTAACTTTTCGGACTGACGTCAAACTTGAAATACTCTTTGTTGAGTTTGGCGTAAGTACCGTCGGCCCTGATATCGGCAATGGCTTTATCAATCGAGGCTTTGAGCGGCTCGTCGCCCTTTCTTAATCCTAAACCCGCACCATTCCCAAACAGAGGTTTATCGATAACCTCTTTACCGTTTAACTCAAAACCTGCGCCCTGAGGCTTTTCCAGGAATGACGCAGTGGCAGAGGCGGCGTCATCTAAACTGGCATCTAAACGGCCTAGTGCCAAGTCAGCATAAATCTGATCCGGTGACGGATAAGAGACAATTTCCACCCCTTTTGGCCGCCAATATTGGTTGGCATAGGTTTCAAAAACCGAGCCCTGCTGTACGCCGACGCGCTTGCCCTGCAATCCTTCAGCCGTCGCTGAAAGCCCGGAATTTTTAGCCGTAATCAAATAAACCGGCGTGTTAAACAGCGCGGTTGAGAAATCGATTGATTTTTTACGCTCTTCATTAATTGACAACGAAGAGAGGATTGCGTCAAATTTTTTGGCTTTAAGGGCGGGGATCAGGCCGTCAAAAGTGTTTTCTACAAATACGCACTTCACCTGCATCTTCTGGCAAATAGCGCGTCCTAGATCCGCATCGAAACCGACAATTTGCCCCTGTGGCGTCTTCGATTCGAAAGGCGGGAACGTCGGGTCAATCCCCAATTTTAGTTCTGTCGCAACCGGCGCAGCGAAGACTTTACAGCTGGCCGCAATCATCAACACAAGCAGTGAAACTTTCTTCATTTATCTACTACCTCGGATTCGTTTGTTAAAACGCAAAATTCGTTGAAAACGGCTTGATTAACATAGCGTGATGGGTAACAGAGAGGTAATAGGCTTAACTTATGACCAGAGGGGAAGTGAGTGGAAAATCTTACTTTACTAATTCTGCCTATTTTAATTGAGTATTATTTGAAAATAACTTTCACTCAGACTCACCATTTAATTAAATTAAAAAACTAACAATAAATTTAATTTATTTTATTTTGTATTATTTAATAAAATTAATTCCGACATTCATTTATTCCATTAGGGATAAAGGCTGTTACACTGCGTGCGGGTGCTCAGGATCTTTCTGTTCTGAGTAAGTTGTATTTTTTATTTAAACAAGTTTTACTGAATAAAAAGTTTGCAGGGACCAGAAAGAGAAAAGCCCCGAATTAATTTTAATTAACTCGAGGCGGTCCCTTACGTCCACAAACTTAAGGTATCGCCTCACGTGCTTAAATGCAAGTAGAAGGAGATACAAATGCGGTATATGTCGTATGCAACGGTTATGATTGTGGCCTTTGTCTTTGGAGGTTTACTTGTCTTCACTAATTTAGGGGGGCAAGAGCTTCAGGAGATCAAAGTCAAAATCGGTTGGATTGAGATTGGCGCATTATACGTTCCCAAACCTGTGAGGTAACGCAACTTAACGGCGGGGGTTCGCTCCCGCACGTTGGGAGGTAAGTTACTTTAAAGTTGTGTGACATAGGTCTAAAAGCACCCGTTAATCCTTTCGCCAGCCTTCGGGCTGGCTTTTTTTTCATATTTTAAATATTAATTACACTCTTTTTATTTCACAAAAAATCGCTATTAAATTTTATTCATTTTATAAGTCTACAAAGCTAATTTAGTGTAGATATTTTTAATATAATAAATAATAAATACTAAATTGAATCGGTTAGATTTTAATTTTTTTGATGAGACAATTAGGAGGTGATATTTGTTTTATTACGAAAAAAGGCTGTTACACTGCGCGCGGGTGCTCAGGATCTTTCTGTTTTGAGTAAGTTGTATTTTTTATTCTATTAAGTATTACTGAGTAAAGAAGTTTGCAGGGACCAGAAAGAGAAAAGCCCCGAATTAATTTTCATTAACTCGAGGCGGTCCCTTCAGTCCACAAACTTAAGGTATCGCCTCACGTGCTTAAATGCAAGTAGAAGGAGATACAAATGCGGTATATGTCGTATGCAACGGTTATGATTGTGGCCTTTGTCTTTGGAGGTTTACTTGTCTTCACTAATTTAGGGGGGCAAGAGCTTCAGGAGATCAAAGTCAAAATCGGTTGGATTGAGATTGGCGCATTATACGTTCCCAAACCTGTGAGGTAACGCAACATAACGGCGGGGGTTCGCTCCCGCCAGTTAGGAGGCAAAATACTCTTAAGTTGTGTGACATAGGTCCAAAAGCACCCGTTAATCCTTTCGCCAGCCTTCGGGCTGGCTTTTTTTTATATGGGAGGTCAGGAATTCAATTTATGGTGCGCGGTTTTCCAACAATACTCTGCTGACGTAACGCGCGAATCGACGCACTCTTGCGCAGCAAATTTATGGCAAGCGCCAGCAGGAACAGTGCAGATTGAATGACGACGATGGTCGGCCCCGTCGCGGCATCAATATAAAAGCTGATGAAGGTGCCCGCTATGGCGGCCATCAGTGATGCGGTGACAGCAATCATCATCATTCGACTCAGCGTTTTACACAGAAGAAAAGCCGTAATTCCGGGTGTGATCAGCATCGCAACCACCAGCACCACGCCCACTGCCTGCAGTGCTGCGACAATGGTCATCGCCAGTAAACAGAGCAGCGTATAATGATAAAAACGGACCGGCAGCCCGACTACCCGGGCCTGGATCGGATCAAAACAAAACAGCATCAAATCTTTAAATTTCAGTAAAATTATCAGTGTGACAACGCCCGCAATGATCAACGTTTGCAGCATTTCGCCATCGGTGACGCCTAGCACATTACCAAACAGAATATGGCTGAGATGCTGTTCAGTGTTCACGCGTGAAAACAGCACCAAGCCGGCTGCAAACATGCCAGAAAACACGATGCCCATCACCGAATCCTCTTTTACTCGGCAGTGTTCTTTAATGAATCCGGTGGCGACGGCGCAAAATAGCCCTGAAACGAATGCACCGATAGCCAATGGAATGCCAAGCAAAAATGCCAGCACCACGCCGGGTAACACCGCATGCGAGATGGCATCGCCCATCAACGACCAGCCCTTCAGCACCAGAAAACAGGAGAATATTGCGCAGACAATGCTGGTCGCAACGGCGGTTATCAACGCACGCTGCATAAATGGAAAGCTCATTGGCTCCATGATCCACTCAATCATCAGGCTCTCCTTCTGGCATCGCGAAGACGAAAATGATTAATTAGATAGCCGCGTTTCGGCGCAAACAGAAACGCCAGAATAAACAGGCCAGTTTGCAGCGTGACAATCACCCCGCCCGTCGCGCCGTCAAGAAAATAACTTAACCACGCACCCACCGCGCTGCTTATCGCGCCAATGGTGACCGCAATGATCAACAAATGTGAAAAGCGATCGGTAAGCAGATAAGCGATGGCTCCGGGCGTTATCACCATTGCGATGACGAGAATGGCGCCTACGGTTTGCAACGCCGCCACGCTACAGGCGCTAAAAAGGGAGAAGAATATAATTTTGAGTTTGAGTGGCGAGAGGCCGATTGACACCGCGTGGGCCTCATCAAAAAATACCGCCAGCAAATCACGCCACACCACGCACAACACCAGCAGCGAGACGCCGACAATAATCTGCACCTGTAAAATGTCGGCCTCGTCGATGCCGAGAATGTTGCCAAATAAAATTGACTGCACGTTAACCGCCGTGGGATTAAGCGACACCAGCAGCAAGCCAAGCGCAAAAAAGGTTGAGAAAACGAAACCAATAATTGCGTCTTCTCGCAGCCGGGTGTAATGGCGCAACAGCGTCATGGAAAGCGCGGCTAAAATGCCCGTGCAAAATGCGCCAATTGCATACGGAAATCCTAACGCGTAAGCCCCCGCCACGCCTGGCACCACGGAGTGTGATAACGCATCGCCCATCAACGACCAGCCTTTTAGCATCAAATAGGCCGAAAGAAATGCACACACCGCGCCCACGCCTGCACTTACCCAAATGGCCTTGAGCATATAGTTGTATTGAAAAGGCTCCAGCAAGAGTTCGATCATTTGACCAACCTTACCGGCGACGCCGTTTCATCAATAGTTGCGGCTTCAGGCGCAAAATAGGCCATGTTACGCAGCGCGCCGCCAAAGGTATCTTCAAGATTTTTACGGGTGAATGTGGTGTCGAGCGGCCCGTTGGCAATCACTGTTTGATTGATAAGCACCACGCGATCGCAGAATTCCGGCACGCTGGCGATATTGTGAGTCGAGACAAGAATCAAATGCCCCTCCTCGCGCAGCTGGCGAAGGAGAGCAATAATTGCGTTTTCGGTTTGGATATCAACACCGGTAAAAGGCTCGTCAAGCAACATTACTCGCCCCTGCTGGGCCAGTGCGCGGGCCAGAAATACCCGTTTTTTCTGTCCGCCCGACAGTTCACCTATTTGTCGCTGCGCTAACTCACTCAGCCCGACTCGCTCAAGCGCCGACGCCACCTGATACTTATCCTCTTTGCCGGGAATGCGCATGAAATTCATCTTGCCGTAACGACCCATCATGACGACATCTTGCACCAGCACCGGGAAATTCCAGTCAACTTCTTCCGACTGTGGTACGTAAGCAATAACATTATCTTTCAATGCATTGGACACTGAAACGCCGTCGAGCGTGACGCGCCCTGTGGTAGGTCGCAGAATACCCATTATCGTTTTAAACAAGGTCGATTTTCCGCTGCCGTTCACCCCAAGCAGCGCACAAATCGAGCCGCCACTCAGCTGGAAACTGGCGTCGCGGATTGCCATGTGCCCGTTGTTATAGGTCACGCCGATATTGTCTACATTGAGGTCAAGCCTGGCTTCGTTCATTGTCCAAACCCTTCTGCAATCGTGCCTACGGTCACTTTTAACAGATCGATATAGGTAGGAACCGGGCCGTTTTCGTTAGAAAGCGAATCCACATAAAGCACGCCGCCATATTTCGCGCCCGTTTCTTTACTCACCTGTTTCGCCGGTTTATCTGAAATCGTACTTTCACTAAACACTACGGGAATATTTTGCTGGCGTACCAAATCGATCAGCTTTTTAACCTGCTGCGGCGTGCCCTGCTCTTCGGCGTTAATCGGCCAAAGATAGGCTTCTTTCAACGCGTAATCTTTTGCCAAATAGCTAAACGCCCCTTCGCTGGTGATGAGCCAACGCTGCTGGGCGGGAATTTTGGCCAGCCTTTCTCGCAGCGGCGTATCCAGCTGGCTAAGTTTTTCGGCGTAAAGTTTGGCATTCTGGTTATAGGTCGCCGCGTTGGAAGGATCGTATTTCACCAGCGCAGCGCGAATATTTTCGACATAGACTCCCGCGTTTTTCGGCGACATCCAGGCGTGAGGATTAGGATTGCCGAGGTACGGACCTTCTTTAATGGGTAGCGGCGCTATGCCTTCGGTGACCGTAGCGGAAGGAACGTTTTTGATATTTTCAAAGAAACGGCCAAACCAGCGTTCAAGATTGAAGCCATTCCACAGGATCAAATCAGCCGATTGCGTTTTAACAATGTCGCGCGGCGTAGGCTGATAATCGTGGATTTCAGCGCCCGGCTTGGTGATTGACTCTACTATCGCCGCGTCGCCTGCCACATTTTGCGCGATATCCTGAATCACCGTGAAGGTGGTGACGACCTTAAACTTCTTTTTTTCTTTGCCGTCCTCGGCAATCGCATTGCCACTTATCATCGAGACAATCAGGCCCAGCAGGAACAACCGCAGTTGAAACGGTGAACGACCATACATTTTCAAGATAGTGCCGTTTTTCATGATAACGCTCCCTGCACCTTGCATGCGATAAAACGAGGATTTATTGAACATGTATAGCATAGGCTATATTAGTTAGCCAAAGCAAAGTTATCAAAAATTGGTGGTTGGTCGCACTTGGTTTACAATGCTTTGCATTACCGCGATGTTTAGGCGTGTAATTGAGGTCAAAAAAAAGTAAAAAGCCATTGAGCAAGAAAAGGCGGGCGTAGTGAAAAATAAAAAAGTAGGTCCATTGCTGGATGTGGAAGAGCACGCTCAGGGCTTTTTACAGGTGCGCGAGGCGCATCGTCGGGAATTAATGGATGATTATGTTGAGCTGATTTCAGATTTGATTCAGGAATTTGGTGAAGCACGACAGGTAGATTTGGCCGCGCGCCTGGGGGTTTCCCAGCCGACTGTAGCTAAAACGTTAAAACGCTTGGCCAGCGCGGGTTTGGTTCGCCAATTACCTTATCGCGGCACCTTTCTTACTCCTGAAGGGGAAAAGCTGGCGGCTGAAAACCGTGAACGACACAACATCGTTGAGAATTTCTTTATTGCTTTGGGTATCAGCCCCGAAACCGCCCGTTTGGATTCTGAAGGTGTCGAGCATCATGTCAGCGACGAAACGCTCGGCGTATTTAAACGTTTCACTGAACAGCAAAACGCGGCGAAATAATCCCGTATCAGTGTAAACTCTTCTGAACAATTAATGAAAAATCAGAAAAAAGTCAGGAAGGCATCAGCACCCTTCCTGACTTTTTTGCTATTCAAGGTGATAGAATTTTGTCAGCTAACAAAACGCCGTTGATGCGACCCACGTTGGGTATTATCAGGTCGTTGAAAAGTCGGGTTTTACGCAGGATTTGATGTGGGAAAACGCCATTGGAACAGGCGATTTACAATAAAACCGGTTCAACCGGCGGATTCTCAACCTATGCGCTGTTTGTGCCGGTCAAAGAGATGGGCATCGTGATTTTGGCCAACAAGGCTTATCCAAACGAGGCGCGAGTAAAGGCCGCCTATGAGATTTTGGCGGCCCTTAATCACGGTTTTTAGCAGAGTTAAGACCAGTATTTATTCTTGCTGGTTTTACCTATTCCGGGGTTGCAGCTGTTGGTCGGATCTAGCTGGCGCAGGTGCTGTTCATAATCATTCGAGGCGTAATACTGGTGGCCGACATTGTGTTCGGCCGGATATTTCGCGCCGCGTTGGTCGAGATATTCCAGCACCTCGTGCTTGAATTGCACCGGATCGACGCCGGGTTTGAGAATGTAATCCTGATGATTGACGAAGCAGAAGAAATGGCCGCAGCAGGCGTCTTCCAACACTTGAGCCTGTAAGTGCGGCGGTAAAACGATGCGCCATTGGTCGTCGTTGCGGCGCAGCGCTACGTCAAACGCCATTAAACGTTCATTGGCATCGATACCCATGTAGTCGCAATACGAAACCGTGCAGCCGCCAACGCCGAAACGCACCAAAAAGGCGTCTTTTTCTTCGCGTTCGTTACAGGCAAAAAACTCACCGCTTTTAGCCGCAAAGAATTGCCCCAATAAACGCTGAAGCTCGCCCGCATAGCGCACTTCCGTTTTAATCATTAAATGATGTTCGAACTTATCGCGATAATCCAGAATGCGTTTTGCCACCCGCTTCGGGGTCAGATTATTGACCTGATGCAACACTTTATCGACAAAGTTAAGCGGCAGGAATTTGGCTTTTTTGACTCTGACATCCCACTGGGCTTTTTTGGCCATCAGCGAAGGCAAAGACTCCGGCCCTAAACGATCGATAGCCCAATAGACGTGCTTGGAATATTTAACTGTTAAATCAAAGCCGTTGCGGTGGATATATTCTGCCTGCTGTGGCAACTCTTGTAAGTTTTGCAGCAACAGACGGCGCAGATCGACCAGCTCTTTTTCGTCGTTGGTGCCGATATAAAAAGTCTGCGTTTCATCGCCACGATCAAAAGTTGAAAGGCGTACCGCGAATACCGCAACCTTACCCGCGCTGCCCGAACTGTCATGCAAATATTGCACGTTGCCGTTAAACCGCGTCGGGCTGTTAGCCTCAACATCGCGGATAACCGTGGCGTAGTCGTCGGCCCAGATTTTGCCGTCCCAATCCGGTTCCGTGCCGGTGGTGTAAGCCTGTTTTTCTAAATTCGCTATCATCTCTTCGGGCGTATTGCCAAGGAACACGCCAAGGTGATTGACCAGCGAGAGGCTGCCATCCTGATTAATCTGCGCAAACAGCGATTTTTCGGTAAAGGCTGGACCACGGCGAATCAGCGAACCGCCCGAATTATTGCACACGCCGCCAATTACCGACGCGCCGATACAGGAGGAGCCAATAACCGAATGCGGCTCTTTTTGATGAGGCTTAAGGGCTTTTTCTAGCTCCGTCAGCGTACTGCCCGGAAAGGCAATCACCTGCTGTGCGTCGTCGATAACCTGCACACCTTTAATAAGGCGCGTGCTGACGATGACAACTTCACGGTCGTAATCATTGCCATCGGGTGTAGAGCCACCGGTTACGCCGGTATTGGCCGCCTGCATTAAAATAATCTTATCGCACGCGACGCAGGCTTTCAGCACCTGCCACAGTTGCAGCAGCGAATTGGGGATCGCGACGGCCAGCGCCTGTCCGTGCCCCACGCGATAACCTTTGGTGTAATAAAGTTTGTCGTTTTCATTGGTGATCAGCTGCTCTGACGAAAGTATTTGCTGCAGCTGCGAAATAATATCTCTGTCCTTCTCCATAAGACCTTCTCCAAAGGCCGCGTCATGCTCGCGGCGAGTGTAATGCTTTAACAGCCGATTTACTTTTCTATCAGCCGATTAACAATCCAATCAACCATAAGATGTTCTGAAAACTTTATTTAAACTAAAACGGCGCTTCACCCTTTAATACGCGGGCGATCACATTTAACGCACCCTGCTGATTATTACTTTCAGTGGAATAGGCCGCAACCTTTGCCACCGCTGGGCTGGCATTGGCCATCGCGAAGCTGAAAGCCGCGTGACGCAGCATTTCGATGTCATTATCGCTATCGCCGATAGCGACCACATTATCTTCATGAATTCCCCAGCGCGCCTGCAACAAACTCAGGCCGTTAGCCTTATGCAAACCGGGTACGATGAGATCGATAAAGCCGAAACCGCTGCTCACCGGCTGCGTAATATCGCCGACTTCAAGCGCCAGCTTTTTCAGTAAGGTCGGGATAACATCGTTTTGCACGCCCAGTGAAAACTTGAAGATAACATCTTCAACCGTCGAGAAATCCTCGACTTTTTTCAGCCGACGGTAGTGATTCGACATCTTTTCAACGATCTCCTGCGGCATGCTGGAATGCGCGTAGGCACTGTTTTTGCCGCAAACCACCAGATTAATCTCGGGAATGTCGGCCAACAATTCAAGGATCCGGCTGACCTCTTCATCGGCGAATTTTCCGCAATGAATCTCTTCGCCAGCGTCTACCACGTAGGCTCCGTTTTCGGCGACAAAGCCAATTTCATGCTGAATTTCGGGAAAGTAATGCACCAACTGGTAATACTGATTGCCACTGGCGACCACAAAGCGGATATCTCGCGCCTTGAGTTCGGCATAAAGCTCTAGAAAGCGCGCTTTGTCATACTGTTTTTCGTCGTTTAAAAAGGTGCCGTCCATGTCTACAGCGATCAACTTTATTGGATTAGTTGTTGGATTAGCTGTTGGATTAGTTGTTGGATCATTTGTTGGAGTAGTCGTTGGCTCGTTTAATGGCTTGAGTGTCGGCATAGGGATTCCATCGGTGGCAAATTAAATAAGATTTAAATTCGTTGATCGTTGAGTCAACGTGAGGTCAGAGAGTAGCAAACCCCCTGTTAATCCTCTAAGCAAAACTTGGCAGCCTCTGAATTTTGTTTGATTTGCCCCCGCATTTTGGCTTTTATTTAAGCGATATTTTCCCGCTTATTTATTGTCATCACTGGGCTTAATGAGATCCAGATCACATTTATAATAATAGCTACCAACCCGGCAATAGAGCTAGAGCCACGATTGCCATTTAACCCTCTGTTTTATAGAGCCATTTTAAAGTTCGAGCCTGTTATTTTAAGTGTCGCCAATTATTGCCATCGCTTGTCTTACATTAAAGTTTATGTAATCTTTCGCTCGCAAAAAAATGTGCGCTACGTCACTTTTCAGCGGGCACAAATTTTTACCACTTAAAAGAAAGCCATCAGGGTCAGATAACGATGCTCACTCAGCATCGGCATTTTATCGTCAAGTCAGAAGCGCCTTCGGGTCGGATAATCTGACAGTTATAGGTAACAGGAATTTACATGAACGACAAAACTACAAGTTACAAAGGGCCTTTGGCTCTGCTAACGGCGTTATTCTTTATGTGGGGATTAATTACCTCGCTGAATGATATTTTGGTCCCGCACCTGAAATCGCTGTTCGAATTAAGCTACGTTCAGGCCTCGCTGGTTCAATTCTGCTTCTTCGTTGCCTATTTTGTGATGTCTTACCCTGCGGGCAAGGTGGTCAGTAAATTTGGCTATAAGGCCGGGATCATTATTGGCTTGCTGGTTGCCGCAGCGGGTTGCGTGCTGTTTTACCCTTCTGCTTCGCTGCGTTCGTATCCACTATTTTTACTCTCGCTGTTTATTCTGGCCTCCGGCCTGACCCTGCTGCAGGTGGCTGCCAACCCGTATGTCAACTCACTCGGTAGCGCCGAATCTGCGGCCAGCCGTTTGAACCTGACGCAGGCTTTTAATGCCCTCGGCACCACTATCGGTCCCATTTTGGGCGGCATGTTTATTCTTTCTGCGGTAGTGCTTGGCGCGGATCAGATTAATCAACTGCCAGCCGACCAGCTGCAACAGTATTACGCCAGCGAATCGTCTTCGGTACAGATGCCTTATCTGGTGCTGACTGCTTTACTGATCTTGATCGCTATCGTCATTAAATTCAGCAAGTTGCCCGTGCTGAGCAATGAGATTGAACAGGATGATGGTAAAGACCATTCGCTTTGGAAGAAGAAGCATCTGGTTCTGGGCGTAATCGGTATTTTTGCCTATGTGGGTGCAGAAGTGTCGATTGGCAGCTACCTGATAAGCCTGCTGGAACGTCCTGATATTGCAGCACTTTCTGCGGTAGAAGCGAGCCACAAGCTGGCGCTTTACTGGGGCGGCGCAATGGTCGGACGCTTCATCGGCAGCGTGCTGATGACCCGTATCAAAGCCAACCGTCTGCTGGCGTTTAACGCGTTTATCGTGGTGTTGCTGATTGCCTCGGCGATTCTGATGCGCGGCACGTTCAGCATGTGGGCGATTCTCTCTGTTGGCTTGTTCAACTCCATCATGTTCCCGACTATCTTCTCGCTGGCGCTGAATCGTCTGGGCGGATTGACGGGCCGCGCGTCTGGCGCACTGTGCATGGGGATTGTGGGCGGCGCGATTATGCCAATCGTTCAGGCTGCCGTCGCCGACCACGTTTCTTTGCTGGTTTCTTTTGTCGTACCGCTGGTGTGTTACCTCTACATCGCCTGGTACGGCTGTAAAGGCTATAAACCGAGCCATTAATTTTTGCTAAATTAACTAAAGAAATGCGCCTTGCGGCTCTCATTACGAGAGCCGCAAATTTTTGTCATCAACCCTGCTCTGTCGTCCAACCGCCTCCCAACGCCTTGTAAAGCTGCACGATTGAAAGTGAAACCTCAGCGTCACTGACAACCAGCGCCTTCTCGGCATTAAGCAACTCTTTCTGCACCGTCAACACATTAAGAAAATCCGTAGCGCCCCCAACATACTGCTGCTGCGCGGCGTTAAGCGCGAGGCGATCGTTATCGACCATGATTTTCAGCTGATTACGCTGCTGCTGATAGGTATCGTAATCAACCATCGCGTCATCCACCTCATGCCAGGCTTTCAGAACCGTCGATTGGAAATGATTCGCCGCCTCCTGCTGCTGCGCCTTTCGCAAAGCCAACTGTCCACGAAGGCGGCCGCCTTCAAAGATAGGCAAAGTCAGGCTCGGACCGAAACTGAAATAGTGCGCGCCCCAACTGCCTAACTGGCTGAATTGCATCGCCTGTAGTCCGACATCACCCGACAGCGTAAGGCGCGGATAAAAATCTGCCGTGGCGATGCCAATGTCTGCCGTGGCGGCGTGCAGCTTCGCCTCCGCGGCGCGAATATCAGGCCGACGACGCGTTAGCTCCGAAGGCAAACCCACCGGCACTTTAGCAGGCGTCAACGGCAACGCTTTCACCGCTGAAAGCTCGGCGTTAAGCGCGCCCGGCTGCTCGCCCAACAGGAAGCTCAGCGCATTGATCAGCCGCGACTGTTGCTGGTCAAGAATCGGCAATCGAGCCTGAATCAGCGCCACCTGCGCCTGCGCTTCGGCACCTTCGAGGCGCGTTGCTACGCCGTCGCGCATTTTTACTGCGGTCAGTTTGAGACTGTGCTGAGCCAACGCCAGATTTTGCTCGGTGGTGTTTCGCTGCGCCTGCACGCTGCGCAGCTGAATATAGTCGCGCGCCGTTTCCGCCTGAATCGATAGCTGCACGTCGCGGCGCAGCTCGGCGCTGGCTTCAACGCTGGCATTGGCCGACTCCAGCTCGCGTCGCACGCGGCCCCACATATCCAGCTCCCAAGAGACATCAACGCCCGGCTGCCAGACGCTGTAGGCTTTTTTGCCGTCAAGCCCGGAAATATCCTGTAGCCCCTTCTGGCTGTTGCGCGCGCGTTGATAACTGGCCGCGCCCGTCACCGTCGGCGTGCTGTCACCCGAGATAATTTGCCGCGCCGCCTGCGCCTGAAGCAGTCTTGCGCTGGCGGCGCGCAGGTCGAGATTACTCTGCGAAGCACGTTCTATCAGCCGCGTGAGCAGCGGATCGTGAAACAGTGACCACCACTGTGCAGAGATTTCCGTTGCTGCCGTCTGGCTTTCGGCCTTACCTTGCCTCCATGTGGCCGGAGTTTCGCTTTTTGGCGGCGTAAAATTGGGTCCGACCATGCAGCCCGACAGCAGCGAGATGCTGATAACTAAACAGGCCGTTTTCATCGTTTATCCTCTTGCGCCGCGCCGGTATGAATGGTCGCCTCGACCGCCATGCCCACCAGCAGACGCTCGGCCTGCTGCTGACCCGCATCAAGCAGGATTTTCACCGGAATACGCTGCACCACCTTGGTAAAATTGCCGGTCGCGTTATCAGGCGTAATTGCAGAGAAGGTCAGCCCTGTCGCGGGTGCAAAGCTGTCGACCTTGCCGTGCAAAGTGGCCCCACCAAAACTGTCGACTCGCACATCTACCGGCTGGCCCGCGCGCACCTGCTCGAGCTGCGTCTCCTGAAAATTGCCGATTACATAGGCACGATTAAGCGGCACCAGCGCCAGCAGCGGATTACCCGGCGTGACGTAGGCGCCCTCACGCGCCACCCTTTTACCCACCCAGCCGTCAATCGGCGCAACGATTTTGGTATAAGAAAGATTAAGCTCCGCCATCTCCAGCGTGGCCTGCGCTTTGTTTAATTCACCCGCAGCCCGTTCACATTCGGCACGTAAAATTGCCGTTTTCTCGCGCGCGGCTTTTAGCGTTGCGGTATCGCGCGCCACGTTGGCCTGCGCGGTATCAATACGCGAACGCGCTAACTGGGCGTTTTGCTGGCTGCCCGCTCCCTGCGCAGCCAAATCGAGATAACGCGCCAAATCAGCTTTGGCAAAGACAAAATTAGCCTGACTCGCGGCCAATGTGGCGGCCGCCTGCGCAATAATCGACTGCTGCTGGGTCAAGCTGGCCTGCGCGTTAACCACCATCGCCTGCTGAACCTGCACGTCGGCCTGCGCGGCGTTTAATGCGGCGCGCTGGTCGTGGTTATCAATCTCGACCAGCGGCTGCCCCTGATGCACAAACTGATTATCACTTACGCTGACCTTTTCAATCTGGCCCGTAATGCGCGGCGTAACCAGCGTATAATCTGCGCTGACAAAGGCGTCGTTAGTGGTTTGATTCTGGCCGTTGGAGATCAACTTCATGCCGCTCAATACCACCACCATTGCCCCGAGCACTATCGCCGCCAGCAGGCTATTTTTCTTGAATATCTGTTTTGTCATCGTTAAAACCTTTTAGTCATCCCTTATTTATAAAACTAATCACCTGAAAGCTAAGGCCTTGAAAGCTAAGGCCTTGAAAGTTAAGGCCTTGAAAAATACGCCCTTAAAAACTAGGCACCTGCAACCGGACGTGGCGGATAAACGCGCGTCGCCATCAGCGGGATAAAAACGATTAATGCCAACGTCAGTAGCGCCATGATGTGATAAAGGTCCGCCGAGGCCAGCACAAAAGCCTGCGCGCGAATCTGTTCCGCCATCAAGGCCAGCGCGGAACCTGAGCCATCAAACGGTGCGCGATTGCCCCACTGATCGACCAGCACATTCGAATGAAAATGCTCGCGCTGGGTGGTTATGCCTTCGAGCACGCCCGTACCGACCACCGCCGCCATTCCTTTTACCGTGTTAAACCAGGCCGACGCAGAAGGCCCTTCGATGGGCGGCAAGCCATGAGTTGCCAGCAGAAGTAAAGGGATCACCGCCATGGGCTGAGCCAGAATTTGCAACATTTGCAGGCCGTAAAAATTATTGCGGATCCAGTCCGAGGTCATTTCACTGCCGAGATAACAGGTCGCGGCAATCAGCCCCAGCCCGAAGGCCAGCACCCAGCGGCAGTCAATCCGTGGAATATTGCACAGCGCCGACACCAGCGGCAGCGCGACGAGCTGACCGAGCGCCACGTACAACGCCAACGGCGCGGTTTGCAAAGGTCGATAACCCTGAACCTCGGCCAGATAGCCTGCAGGAATGCCCGGCACGGCGACCAGAATCACCAGCACGCCGGCCAGCGTGATGAGCGAGAACGTCAGGTTGCGGCGCGCCAGCTGTTGCACCTTGAAAAAAGGCAGCGGATGAAACCATTCATTGATCATGAACAGCGTCAGGCTGGTTAAACCGAGCAGTAACAGATGGCAGATAAAGGGCGAATCGAGCCAGCCGAGACGCGTGCCCTGTTCAAGAACCACCACCAGCGAGGTAATTGCCGGCAAGCCCAACAAAACGCCGCGCCAATCAAACTGTTTAAAACGTTCCAGTCGAAGCGGATCTTGCGGAATCCCCCACCATACGGCGGTCATCGCCAGCAAGCAGAGCGGAATGATTTGCCAAAATGCCCAGCGCCAGCCGACATATTCGGTCCACAGCGCGGCGAGCGGCAGCCCCAAATTCGGGCCAAAGGTCGCCGTTAACGCGTAGGCACCCAAGCCGTAAAGCTTGATCGAAGGAGGAAGAAAACGCAGCGCGACGCTCATCAGCATGGGCGGCAGACAGCCGCCGAACAGGCCTTGCAAAGTACGCAGCAGATAAAGTGTGGATAGATTTGGCGCAAACGGACACAGAATGCCGAGCAGCATAAAGGCGCTGGTGACGCCGAGTGTAAAGCGTCGCAGCGACAGCGTAGCCGAAAACCATGGCGCAAACGCCATCGCGGCCACCTGCGTGGCTTCGTACAGCGTGGTCAGCCAACTGCCCTCGTCATAACTGATCGACATCGCGCCTCGCACATCTATCATCGCGATATCGGTGACGTGTTCGTTGAGTCCGGCAACCAGAGACGCCAGCAACACGCCGACCAGCCCTGTCATGATGCGCAGCGAAAAGTTCCCGACCGGCGGAATCGCCTTGGGTTGCGCTGTGGTGTGCATTATTTTTCCTCTCCCGTTGATTGAGAGGCTCAGTCTAGGGAGAGTTTAGGAATTCAAAAATTGCTATCTATGCACGCGAGGCGTGCGTTTGGCGCACTGATGCAGAGTTCATGCACGAGACGTCGACACCAGCGATGCGCCGCGTCGCGCTGAAAACGTGGATGCCATGCCTGCACGATGGGAATGCTGTCGACTTCAATGGGCAACGCAAAACTCCGCAAACGGACGCCCATTTTTTGCACGGCGAGCACCACGTGTTCTGGCAGCGGAAGAATCAAATCGGAGTGACCCACAGAGAAGACGCCGGTATGAAAAGTCGGCACGACCAGCGAGATGTGGCGCACCAGCCCCAATTCGGCGAGGCGTTCGTCGATCGGCCCGCGCGCTCGGCCGCGTCGCGACACGCTAATCTGCTCATAGGCGGCAAAACGTTGCGGCGTTATTGGCTGGTCAAAAATCGGATGCCCTTCCCGCGCCAACCCCATAAAACGCGTGGTAAACAGCGTTTGCTGATGAATTTCATCGCCGAGCGGACGCACCGCGCTGATGTATAAATCGACCTTGCCGTCGCGCAGGCAATTTTCGTCGCTGCCGCTTTCAGGGGTAAAACGCAGCCCGACATTGGGCGCTTCCTGCCGCAAGCGGCTGAGCAGGTCGGCTCCAAAGGCGCTGATAAAAACGTCGTTGGCATGCAGGGTGAAGGTGCGCGAAAGCTGCGCCAGGTCGAGATCGTCCTGAGGTTGCAGCAGGCTCACCGCGCTGTTCAACGTAAGCTGCACCTGCTCGCGAAGGGCCAAAGCGCGCGGCGTTGGCACCATTTTCCGCCCGACTTTTATCAAAATCGGATCGCCAAGCTGCTCGCGTATTCGCGCCAGCGTGCGGCTCATGGCGGGCGGGCTTAGGTTCATGCGTCGCGCTGCGCCGACCACGGTTCCCTCTTCCAGCAGTGCGTCCAAGGCAATGATCAGATTTAAATCCGGAAGTTTCATTTTTATCAGTCATTTCAATAGGATTAGATTTTTATAACACGGCTCATCGCCGTCAGCTAGCTGGAATGACGCCCCTTCTGCACCTATTGTTCCCAGGGTGAAACAATGTTGATAAATTTACTTTGATACTTCCCGTTTAGCAAAAATACGGTAGGATGATTTCACTGGTTCGGCAACACCGAACATACTTAATCACTTGCTTTGGAAGGGTCAAAAATGTCTAGCAAAAAAATTCAATGGAATGGTGCGTTACAGCCGGAAGCAGTTGAAATCCTGTCTAACGAAGGCGGAATGATCGTTTGCCCAACCAAAGTGGGTTACATCATCATGACCTCCGACGCAAAAGGTCTGGATCGTAAATTCGAAGCCAAAGAGCGTAACCGCAACAAGCCGGGCGTTGTGCTGTGCGGCTCGCTGGAGCAGCTGAAATCACTGGCTCAGCTGAATCCGGAAATCGAAGCGCTGTATCAGCAACACTGGGACAAAGACATTTTGCTGGGCTGCATCCTGCCATGGAAAGAAGACGCCAAGGCGCGTATTCCTGATGACGGCTCTAAAACCATGATGATGGACAAGCGCGACACCAGCTGCTTCGTGATCAAATTCGGCAAGCCGGGCGAAATTCTGGCTAAAGAGCTGTGGGAAAACCACGGTAAATTCTCCTTCGCCAGCTCTGCCAATCCATCAGGCAAAGGCAACCGCGGCAAAGTTGAAGGTATCGGCGAGCGTATCGAATCTCACGCTGACCTGATTATCGAAGCTAACGAATATGTAACTTCTATTCAGCCAAACGAAACCGAAAAGACGCGCTACGAGCAGGGCGTGATGGTGTCGATGGTTGACGAAAACGGCACGCTGGTGCCTGAGCAAAATGGTCAACGCAGCGTGACGCCTTGCCCAATCCTGATCCGTAAAGGTCTGGATGTTGACAAGATTATGTCCATCATGTCAGACATCTTCCTGACTTGGGATTACCGTCAGGGTAACTACTATTAATTTATCAAAGTAATCACTACTAAGTTTCAAGAACGAGTATTGCGTTCTTAATGTATTGAAAGTTGATAGATTAAATTGAAAACGGGCGTCCAAGGGTGCCCGTTTTGCTGTTTATTCTCATAAGAAGTTATTAACGAAAATAGGTCTGACGAAGTTTACGTTCCAGATCGTCAACAAACAGCCGCACGCGCGCCGAGAGCATATTCTCCGATTTAAACAGCACCCACGAATGATAGGTGTCCATCTTCCAGTCAGGCAGCAGCTGCACCAGCTTGCCCTCTTTCACCGATTCCTGCGCAATATAATCCGGCAGATAAGCAATACCGCCGCCCGCGATTGCCGAGCTCATCAACGCTACGCTGTTATTGACCCGAAAACGGCTGCGCACGTCGATGTCGAGCTTCTGCTTGTCTTTATAAAATGGCAGCGAAATGGTGTGCGCCGGACCGCGAAACAGAATGTAGTCGTGACGCGGCAAATCTTCCGGATGATCTATTTTAGCCAGCCGCGCGACATAGTTCGGCGCGGCGTAAAGCCCCCAGGTGATCGGAATCAGCGGCTTTAGCTGTGTGGTGTCGGGCTTGTCTCGAGTAATGACGATGGCCAAATCGTAAAGCTCGTCGGCCATATTGACCGGACGATCGGTTAAATCGAGATCGACGTTGACGTGAATATTGTTATTAATGAAGTGATTAAGTACCGGCACGACACACTGGCAGCCAAAGGTGACCGGCGCGGTAAGCCGCAGATTGCCTATCGGCTCTTCGTGAAAATGACGAATAAAGTGCTCGGCGCCTTTGATTTCATTGAGAATGCGATTGCAGAATTGGTAATAGCGCAGGCCGACGTCGGTCACCGCAATTTTACGCGTGGTGCGGGTCAGCAGCTGCGCGCCGAGTCTGACTTCAAGGCTGGCAATCTCACGGCTCACCGACGATTTCGACATCCGCAGCGTATTCGCGGCTTCGGTAAAGCTCAGGGTTTCAACCACGCGGGCAAACACCACCATCGCGGTGAGATTTTCAATATTATCCATAAGTCTGCTTATTTACATCCCACAGTTTCATGACTTGCGTGATACCGGCTTCAATGGCATCAAGAGTGACACCGTCACGCACCAATGTCGATATTCCCAGTAAAAAACTGTCAAAGAGCGCGGTAAGCCCTGCAATATCTGTAGAGGAGAGTAATTCACCGTCTTCAATTGCGCGTGTTATACAGGCTTTAAGCCCCTGCCGATTATGATTGCGAGAATCTTCAAACACTTTCATAACCTGCTGATTTTCCTGCGAGCAGGCTGACATTACGCCCAGTGCTACCATGCAACCCGGTGGATGGGTCTGCTCACATTGCATGCGTGCTGACTGCCGCAAAGTGCGTTCGACAGCTTCACGCGCAGACAACGTTTTATCCCAGAGTGGTTCGGTAACTCGACCATGTGAATTCATATAGCAACTCACGGTTTCTTTGAATAAAGCTTCTTTTGAGCCGAAAGCTGCATAAAAACTCGGTGCCGTAATGCCCTGACCAATGGCAGCTTTAAGCTGTGTCAGAGAAGTAGATTCATAGCCATTTTGCCAGAAGAGGTGCATTGCCTGCTGCACGGCAAGATTACGGTCAAACTGCCTTGGGCGTCCGGTTCTCATTTTTTTATACTCCTGCGGCAAATCATGACTTATATACTAAGTGATATATAAATCATTGACAATACCTGCCTGCCATGACAAAACTTATATACTGATCGTTACATAAGTGAAAAAACAATGGCCCGTATTCCCCGCTTTTCATCATCACCCGACGCTCCTTCGCAATCATTACCGATAATGCCACTCCTGGCTTTTGCAATGACCGGATTCATCTGCATTATGACCGAAACCATTCCGGCTGGTTTGCTGCCGCAAATTGGTGCCGGTCTGAACGTTTCAATTTCATACGCAGGACAGCTCATTTCTGCCTACGCGGCGGGGTCGCTTGTCGCCGCCATTCCCCTGACGGTGCTAACTCGGCGCTGGCCGCGTCGTCACGTTATCCTCCTGACAGTCTTGGGTTTTCTGATATTTAACAGCCTTACTGCGCTTTCCGGAAACTACTCCTTTACCCTGTTTGTGCGCTTTATGGCCGGCGCGTCTGCCGGACTTGCCTGGAGTTTACTGGCGGGGTATGCCAGACGATTGGTTGTGCCCTCACTTCAGGGTCGGGCAATGGCCATTGCGATGGTGGGCACGCCTATTGCGCTGTCGCTTGGCGTTCCGCTCGGGACATGGATGGGTGATTTATTGGGATGGCGTCTCACTTTTGGGGTGATGTCGGTGCTTTCACTGATACTAATGGCGTGGATTTTGCTCTCAGTGCCGAATTTCCCCGGAGAGTCTGAAAAATCATCATTATCCGTCAAAAAAGTGCTGTTAATGCCCGGTGTGCGTTCGGTATTGGCCGTGGTGATGGTTTGGATGCTGGCTCATAACATTCTTTACACCTACATCTCTCCTTTTGTCGCGCAGGCTGGACTCAGTGCGCGAGTTGACCTCGTGCTGCTTACTTTTGGTGTTGCCGCGTTGGTTGGCATTTTTATTACTGGACGATTCGTTGAACGTTTTCTACGCCGTAGCGTGCTGTTGAGTTTAGGCGTATTTGCTTTAACGGCGCTGGCATTTGCCCTCGCATCGACTTCACCTGTGGTTATTTTCTGCGGCGTGGCGATATGGGGAGTCACCTTTGGTGGTGCGGCAACGCTGCTGCAAACGGCGCTTGCCGATGCTGCCGGGAATGGCGTTGATATCGCTCTTTCTTTAAACGTTGTGATTTGGAATTCGGCGATTGCACTTGGCGGCATGGTGGGCGGCCTGATCCTGAGTCATTCAGGCGCGCAATCTTTCTCATGGGTCGTAATGGTGCTCGCTCTACTCGGCTATCTGATTGCATCGCGCGCCCGAAAGCATGGCTTCCCGTCAGGCGAAAGAAAACACGGATCGGCCGCAGCGTAACAATCCTGAACTGCTTTCCGCCTTAATCTAAAAGTATGGCCTTCCTGTTTATTTACCTAGGTAAGGAGCAGGAAGGCCTTCAGCACTAACCCGAAACCGGCGTCAACAAAGGTTCCGTGCGATAACGGGTGGCAAACAGCTGTTTTAACTGACCAATTTTCGGCATGTCATTAATAGCGATATACGGCGCGTCGGGGTTTTCGACCAGATAATTCTGGTGATAACTTTCGGCAGGGTAAAAATGATTTTGCGCTTCCACCTTGGTCACCAGCGGTTCATCGAAGGCTTTACTGGCATCAAGCTGTTTGATGTAAGCCTGCGCGACCCGTTTTTGAGAATCAGTCAATGGAAAGAGTGCCGAACGGTATTGAGTGCCGGAATCGGGGCCCTGCCTGTTTAGCTCGGTCGGATTGTGGGCGACAGAAAAGAAAACCTGCAACAGCGCGCCGTAACTGACTTGTGTTGGGTCAAACGTGACCTGCACCGATTCGGCGTGGCCCGTATCACCGGAGCTGACTATTTCGTAATGTGCATCATCAGCCGCGCCGCCCGTGTAACCAGCAACCACTTTGGTCACCCCTTTCACATGCTGAAACACGCCCGCTACGCCCCAAAAACAGCCGCCCGCGAAAAGCGCGGTTTCTGAATGCGAGGTGCCAGGCGTTTCATCTTGTTGAGGGGCCGGAATTGAGACAGCCGGTTCAGCGCCGCCAAACGAATAGGCAATGCTGCACCACAGTAACGCAGTAATGGCAATCAACGCGCCCCAAGGGCCGGAGCGGCGTAAGGCTGAGAATCTTTTCTGAGTGGCTTGCATAATGTACCTCGCGGGGAAGTCGCCGGATAATTCGACCGCACTGGCGGCCCTGTTTCCTCGGCAGATACATCAAAGATGGCAGCTAAATCGGGTTAATACGATGACCCGATCATGACAATTTTGTCATGATCGGTTTAAGAGCAGCGGGCACGAAATTACCCGCGCCGCTTCCGAGGATCAAGCTAAATCAATCCATTGAATAGCCGGGCTTTTTCACCAGCTTATCGAGGTTGGCCTTGATGATGGGATCGTAAACTTCGCCCTTCCAGTCATCTTTTGGAATTTCATTCAGGCGGATGGAAACCGAATCATCGGTGCTGCCGAAATGCTTTTTCAGCACGCCAACGATGTCTTCTGAAATCGCGTTCTGCTGCTCTTCGGTCAGGTTACGAGTAATAAACTTCAAATCAACGTGTGGCATGACTATTCTCCGAGTAAGGGGTTATCCCCATAAAGTTATTGAATATCCTACAGGGATAACGCAGAAAAAAACGATCACTCTGTGCGAGAGCGACGTCTTATTTCATTGCTCTTAATTTAGCGAGTGACAGGCCGCCGCGATGCGTTTACCGGCTTCGTCGACGGTCGCCAAATCGGTGGCAATCGACAGGCGGAAGTACGGCGAGAGGCCAAAGGCGCTGCCCGCAACGCCTGAGACGCCGCTTTCCAGCATAAAGTCGACTACGTCTTGTTCCGACGTTATCAGCTTGCCATCGGCGCGTTGACGGCCAATCAGCCCTTCGCAATTGATAAATACGAAGAACGCGCCTTCCGGACGCAATAGACGTAAACCTTCAACCTGTTGCAATCTATCGACCAACACGTCACGACGCGCCTGATACGCCGCTACCTGAGGTTTGATGAACTCGAGGCCGCCATCAAAAGCGGCAACCGCCGCCGCCTGACTTACCGATGATGCGCCCGAGCTGTTTTGCGACTGCACCACCGCCATCGCCTGCGTCAACACTTTCGGCCCTGCGCCGTAGCCAATTCGCCAGCCGGTCATGGCGTAAGTTTTTGACACCCCGCCGACCAGCAGCGTTCTTTCACGCAAATCATCGGCAATATTCAGCAGGCTGAGATGCTCGCGCCCGTCGAACAGCACGTGCTCGTAAAGCTCGTCGAGCAATATCAACACCTGCGGATGACGACGCAGCACCTCGGCCAATGCCGCAAGCTCGCTGGCGTTATACACCGCGCCGCTCGGATTGCCGGGATTATTGAGAATCAGCCAGCGCGTTTTGGCGGTAATCGCCTGCTCCAGCTGGCTCGGCGTCAGTTTATATTGCTGATCGAGAGTGCAATTCAGGAATATTGGCGTGCCGCCGTTAAAACGCACGCTGTCGGGAAAGGTCGGCCAGTAAGGCACCGGCACCAATACTTCATCGCCGTCGTTCAACGTGGCGGCAAAAGCATTGAAAATAATCTGCTTGGCACCGTTGGCAATCACGATATTTTCAGCGTCAAACGCTAAACCATTTTCGCGCTGAAGCTTGCGCTGCACCGCCTGACGCAGCGGCTTAATGCCAGGCGTTGGCGTGTATTTGGTTTCACCGCGTTCAATGGCGGCATAGGCCGCCTGTTTGATGTGCTCCGGCGTGTCGAAATCCGGCTCGCCCGTGGTGAGATCGACAATGTCGACGCCCGCCTCTTTCAGGCTGTTGGTCAGCTGTTTGGCCGCCGCGTTGGGCGACATGGCAACTCGCTGCACGCGATCCGACAACTGAATAGTGCTTTTTGAAACGCTCATGTTCTCTTTGTCCGTTTTGTCCGTTTTATCCGTCTTGTTTATCAATACGGTTCCGACGCTAGGATTTGCGTGTAAAAAAAAGCCTTAAACCAACGGCAGGCCGAGGTTCTCGCGAAGCGTAGTGAATTCGTAGCTTTCGCGGAACAGGCCGCGCTTTCTCAGTTCTGGGATCACCAGCTCGACAAACAGATCCAGCTGTTCCGGAATAATCGCCGGCATGATGTTGAACCCGTCCGCGCCCTGCTGCTCGTGCCACTGTTGCAGGTCGTCGACGATATCTTCGGCGGTGCCGACAATCACCCGGTGTCCACGTGAACCCGCAGCAATTGCCGCCAGCTCGCGCAGAGTCAGATTTTCGCGCTCGGCCAAATCGGTTAGCAGCTTGACGCGGCTCTGATTGCCCTGCACCGCAGGAATTTCCGGTACCGGACCGTCGAGCGGGAATTGGCTCATGTCGAGATCAAAACGGGCAGAAAGCTGCTTGATGCCGTTATCGATATCCACCAGCAAATTCAGCTGACGCCACGTCTCTTTCGCTTCTTCACGCGTGCGGCCCACGATTGGCATCACGCCCGGCAGGATAAGCAGGCTGTCCGGATGACGACCGGCTTCCACAACCTGCTGTTTTTGCGAACGATAAAACGCCTGACCCTCTTCCAGACTCGCCGACGCGGTAAACACGACTTCCGCTGTCGCGGCCGCCAGCTTTTGTCCGTCGGCTGAGGAACCCGCCTCGATAATGACCGGCTTGCCCTGCGGCGAACGGGTGATGTTCAGCGGGCCCTGCACCTGATAGTGCTCACCACGGTGATCGATGGCGTTGATTTTGCCGTCGACGAAATATTGCCCGCTCTCTTTATCGGCTATCACCGCGCCTTCCTGCCAGCCTTCCCACAGTTTATTGGTGACCTCGAGGAATTCGGTGGCTTTGGCGTAGCGATCGGCGTGGCCCGGCATATCTTCTTTACTGAAGTTACGTGCGACATCGTTGGAATAAGAGGTCACGACGTTCCACGCGGCGCGGCCACGGCTGATGTGATCGAGCGAAGAGAAGCTGCGCGCCAGCGTAAACGGATCGCTGAAGGTGGTCGACGCGGTGGCGGCCAGACCAATGTATTTAGTGTTTACCGCGACGGCAGAAAGCAGCGTCAGCGGCTCGAGGCGCGCCATGGTTGACGGCAAACGGTGGACGTTAGTTGCCAGCGCGTCGCCGACGAAGAACATGTCGAACATGCCTTCTTCGGCCTTTTTGGCGATGCTGATCAGCCAGTCGATGTCCGTTGGCGAGCCGAGACGCTGGGTTAAACGCCAGCCGCTCACGTGGTGGCCAAGAGGTTGCACAAACAGGCCGAGGCGCATTTGACGAGAAGGAGTTGAGGACCTGGTCATGGTAATCCTTAAGCTAAGTCGAAATGTGAACTATTAGTCACTATAAAATTATTATAAAGCGTAGCGGCGATGATGCCTTCTGTCGTGCATACCGCCGTTGGGTCAGGCAAATTGGTAAATTTTCGTGATAAACGCCATTAATACGGGCGATCGGTGGCTTGTAGAGCCTGCAAAATGGTGCTCGCCGACAGCGTAAACGGCAGGCGCGCCTTGTTTTGATCCGAGAACTTCACCTCTTGCGCCATCGCCTGCATCGTCTCTTCGCGATTGCCGAAGGTGTCTGGCAGTTGCAACGGCGCGTCGAACTGTTTGAGCAGCGCGAGCAGCGTGGCGTCAGGTTCGCCGCCGTTATTTTCCAGAATCGATTGCAGCAGCAGCCCAAACCCTACCTTCTCGCCGTGCAGCCAATCGTGCAGCTCCGGCTGATGAGTCATGCGATTGTGCAGCGCATGCGCCACGCCCGGTGCCGGAAAATCATCGCGCATGCTGTTCGCCATACCCGCAACGGCGATGTTGGCATCAATCACTTTAATCAGCGCGGTGCTGACTTTCTGCTGCTGGTTGTCGGCGATCGCCTGCTGACCAAACTCGATAAAAGTATCGACGGCAAAGCGCGCGGCCTGCACCTTGAGATTCAGCGCCAGATTGTCGCCGTTTTGCTGCTGATAAGGACGGAATTCATACCATTTTGCCAGCGCGTCGACGATCCCCGCCTTCAGGAATCGCACGTCGCTGCGGGCAATAATTTCGCTGTCGACCAGCACTAGCGCGGGCATTTTGGTCAACGGCTGGCTGCTTTCATGGCCGCCTGCCGCATTATAAATGATGGTAATGGGCGACCAGGCCGCGCAGGTTGCCGCGACGGTCGGAAACGTAACAATCGCCACGCCTTCGAGCCGATTACCCACGCCTTTTGCGGTGTCCAGCACGCGCCCGCCGCCAATGCCTAGCACCAGCGATGCGCCGCTGGCTTTTACCGTCGCGGTGTGTTCAGTAATCGCCTCCTGCGTACATTCGCCCGCCAGAAAATCGACGCTGAATGCCACTCCGTGCTGTTTTAAACTCTCTTCCAGCTCGGGATTAACCGCTTTCCATGCGCTTATAGTAGTGATAATCGCGATCTGTTTTGACAGCGGGGCAATATATTCCCCTGCGTTGGCGCGAATACCTGGCTGATGGTGATAAGTCTGAGGAGATTTAATAGCAAGCACGTCGATAACCTGTTCATTTATTATTGAAAGGCCAAGCGCTAAATGCCGGGCTCTAAATGATAAAACCTGCCGTATCTCTTTGATAATCAGCACGTTTCGCTAGGGTCGCAGTAAAAGGATAACCTACGCTTTATGACATTGATTCTGTTAGGAAATATGCTACGAGAATTTTGAAAATAAGCAATAACCGAGTGTGGGATTGCTATTCCATAATTCGCAATAACTTATGCGTTTTTTAGATAAGTAAATAACAAAGCTTGCTATGAATAACGGCATAAAGAAAAGATAATGAGAAAAACCCATAAAAAGCCTTGGCCTTTTCACTGCGTAAACCGAGATATCTCATGCATTCCTCATCGATAAATAGCGAGTTTGTTAATACCGACGTTGTAGATAAAGAGTTCAGGCAGTTAACGCCACAGGATAATCACGCTTATCTCGAGCTGATGCTGGCTGCCTACGCGCCGATTCGCGAGTTGGGTATTCATTTCGATGCAGCGACCGCCGACTTGGCCCGCGTGACCCGCCACCTTTCGGAACACGGCGTTTATGCGCTGTTTGTCGACCAGAAAATGGTGGCATCGTTAACGCTGCGTTATCCGTGGGGCCCGTTGCCCGGTCCGTTTGGCCTGCCGCACATCGGCTGGTTTGGCGCGCACCCTGATTACAGCGGCCACGGCTGGGGCAAACAGCTTCAGGATTGGGTCGAGCAGGAGATTCTGATTAAGCAGCTCAGGTCGCCCGCCGTTTCGCTGGGCACGGCCACCAGCCATCCGTGGTTGAAAGAGATGTATCAAAAGCGCGGCTTTGAGCCAATGCATGAAAAAGATCTCGGCAAGGGCCACATCACCCTTTATATGAAAAAAATTCTCGACCCTTCAGCCCATCAACAGTGGCTGGCACGTCAAGCTAATCATTAGTCATCAAAAAAGGGTCATCATTAAAAGTCATCAATCAACAGCAAACTGCGTGCTGACACTGAAACCCTTTAGCCACTATTTTCTCAACCACAATTTTTTCTTAGACACTATTTTTTCTGCGCTTTGCAGGTCTGAACCAAGGAACCTAATTAATGAAGATTCTTCCAGAACATCAGGATATTGCTCAGTTCATTCAAGCGTTTCGCCTTGAGCTGCACCGTTTTCCGGAGTTGTCGAATCAGGAATTCGAGACCACGGCGCGGATTAAAGCCGTGCTGGAGAAGCATCAGATTCGCGTGCTCGACCTGCCATTAGCGACCGGTTTGGTTGCAGAATTGGGCGATGCCAACGCAGAGCCGCTGGTGGTGCTGCGTTCTGATATCGACGCCCTGCCGATCGACGAGCAGTCGGGCGTCGATTATGTGTCGCAAAATCCGGGCGTGATGCACGCCTGCGGGCACGATTTTCACGCCTCTGCGGCGCTTGGCGCGGCGATTCTGCTGAAGCAAAAAGAGAGCCAGCTCAAGGGCCGCGTGCGAATTCTGTTCCAGGCGGCCGAAGAGACTGGCCAAGGCGCGCCCGCGCTGCTAGCGACCGGCGCGCTGGACGACGCGGCGGTTATCTTTGGCATTCACAACGACCCTACGCTGCCCGTTGGCCAGCTGGGTAGTAAAGCCGGAGCGCTAACCGCTGGCGTCGATCGTTTCGACATCACGATTACCGGCATCGGCAGCCACGCCGCGCGCCCGCACGACGGTAATGACCCCATCATTATTTTGGGTCAGGTGATTGGCGCGGTGCAAACGCTGATGAGCCGCAACGTGCCGTCCGACCACAACGCCGTGGTCTCGATAACGCAGGTTCACAGCGGCTCGACGTGGAACGTTATTCCTGAAGCCGCATGGCTGGAAGGCACCGTGCGCAGCTTTAATCAGGAGACTCGCGAGCTGATTGAACGCCGTCTGCGCCAGCTGCTGCAAGGCATTGCCGCCGCCTTCGACGCTAAAATCGAGCTGAATTGGCAGCCGGGTCCGCCGTCGGTAGTCAACGACGCCGAATGGGTCGATTTCGCGCTGGAACAAGCCCCGGCAGCGGGCTTTGAGCCACTGACCGTCGCCGCCAGCCCGATTGGCGAAGACTTCGCGTTCTACCAGCAAAAAATTCCGGGCGCATTCATCATGATCGGCTCTGGCGGCCCTTACGCCCTGCACCATCCGGCGTTTCGCGTCGACGATCGCGCGCTGTTCCCAACCGCCGATTACCTGCAACGCCTAGCGGTAAACGCGCTCGAGAAACTGCAATGAGTCAGCCACGCGAGCAGCTTGCCGACCTTATTGTCCATTCAACGCCGTCTGCCGAGGCGCGGGAAAAAGCCCGTGCGGGCGTGCTCGATTACGTTTCCGTGGCGCTGCCCATTGTCTTGGGCGAGATTGAAGATAAACCGTTGCGCAGCCTGCTGGCGGTTTTTTCACAGCAGCAAAACGCTCAGAGTTGGGCATTATTGTTGGGTTATGCCGGACACACGCTGGATTTCGACGATTTTCACCAGCAATTTCACGGGCATCCGTCGGCGGTGATTTTGCCCGCGCTGTTTGCTCTGGCGCGTGATTGTTCAGTTCATCAGGGTCACTCACTCAACGGCGAACATTTTCTCGATGCCTACGTGATTGGCGTTGAAGTCGCCGGTCGACTTGGCTTAGCCGCCGGAGCTCAGCACTATCAGGCCGGTTTCCACAATACCGCCACATTAGGCACTATTGCCGCCGCTGCGGCAGCCGCGCGATTTATCCAAGCTGACGTCGCGCAAACCGCAGTGATTCTGGGCATCGCCGCCACGCGGGCCAGCGGACTGCGCGCGCAGTTTGGATCTTCGGTAAAACCGCTGCACGCCGGTTATGCCGCCGAAACGGCCGTGGTAGCCACTCAACTCGCCCTTGCCGGATTCGACGGCAAAAATGCCCATGTTATTGAGGCATTTTTATCGAGTCACGGCGGCGGCAAGCAGCAGCCTGAAAAATTAACCGCTTATTGGGCGCAGCCTTGGCGAATTATCACGCCGGGTCTTGAGTTCAAGCCATACCCGACCTGCGCGGGAACTCACAGCGCCGCCGATGCCGCTTTTGAGCTTCGCGCGCGTTGGCTCGCCGACAGTGGTAAGCCACTGAATCAACTAGCAGAAGATATCAGCCGTATCGTGGTTGCCTTCCCCTCGGGCGGCGATATTGCCGCGTCGGTGCGCAATCCAGCGACCGGAATCGAAGCGCGTTTTAGCCTGGAATATGTCATTGCCGCCGTGCTGCTTCACAATCGTTTAAGTCTCGAAGACTTTGATGAACGGCCGGTTAATAATGAAATTATGAGCTTGGCACGCAAAGTGATTCGCCAGCCTGATGAAACCGCGCCCCGCGATGAAATCGATCCGACTCAACGCTTTCATGAGGTGACGTTGTCACGCGAAAACGGCGAAGTTTGGGTGTCGCGAGTTACGCGCAAGCAAAGCGTGGCAAAAGGTGTCGATCAGTCGTTAAAACTGCAAAGTTGTCTGTCGAAAAGCTCGGCGGCGGAATGGGCAGAAATTGAGGCTCTGTGTCAGTTGGCAACGCCTGCCGCCCTGCCTGAATTGGCAAAGCGGCTGACGTCGTTTAAAACACTCTAAGACTTCCAGTATCGATAGAAAGGTTATCGATAAACTGATTATCTATAAACAATCACCGGCGGTTCGAAAGCCTGCACTGCCGGCGGTTTTTCTTGATAGCGCTTAACGTCGACGACGGTTATCTGTCCGCAACAGCCCTGCGCCAGTGATGACGTGCCAACGTCCAGCGTTAATACATTCGGGTTACCGTGACGACACAACGGCTGCGCGGCCTGCGGATCAACGGGGTCATACCACGCACCGGTCGGCAGCTGAATCACGCCCGGCATAATCTGCTCGCTAATCTCCACGCTTGCCAGCACGCGGCCACGCGAATTGCCAATCACGACGGTATCGCCGATTTTGATGCCTCGCGACTGCGCGTCAACAGGATGAATGCGACAGATTTCACGGCCATCAACCTTTTTAGATACGCTGTGCTGACCATAATCTAGCTGGCTGTGCAGCTTGGTGGCTGGCTGGTTGGCTATCAAATAGAGCGGGTTTTCACCGTCTGGCTTTTGCGTTGGCTCAAGCCACACCGGATGCCCCGGACAATCGGCATCCCCAAAATCGGCGATCGTCTGCGAGAAAATCTCGATTTTGCCGCTCGGCGTCGGCAGCGGATATTTCTCGGGATCGTTGCGCAAATTACGCAACAATCGGCCACCGTCTTTTAGCTGCGGCAGTTGCACATGCCCCTGCTCCCAAAACTCGGCGAACTCAGGCACCTCAATATTCTGCTGCTGGCATTTTTCCTGCATCTGCTGATACAAATGCTCCAGCCACTGCTTGGCGGTGCGGCCCTCGGTAAACGCCTCTTCACGACCCAGCCGTTTAGCCAGCTCGGCAAAAATCGTGTAATCATCTTTTGCTTCACCAAACGGCTTGGCGACCGGCTTCATGGCAAACAGATTGCGATCGGTTGGCGCGCCGCCGACATCTTCGCGCTCCAGCGTCATGGTGGCAGGCAACACGATATCGGCGTGACGCGCGGTAGCGGTCCAGGCAATTTCGTGGACGATCAGCGTATCGAGCTGGTTAAACGCCTTACGTAAACGGGCGAGATCCTGATGATGATGGAACGGATTACCGCCCGCCCACCACGCAAGTTTGATGTCGGCGTACTGCCGCGTTTCGCCGTTATAACGATAGCTTTCGCCCGGATGCAGCAGCATATCTGAGATACGCGCCACCGGGATAAAGTCTTTCACGCCATTTTTTCCCTGCGGCAAAGCCGGGAAAGAGACCTGATTATGATGCTTGCCGTAATGCCCGAGCGCACCCAGCGCATAGCCATAACCGCCGCCCGGCAGGCCCGGTTGACCCAGCGCGGCGGAGAGCACCAGCCCAAGCCACACGGGCTGCTCGCCGTGTTCGGCACGTTGCAGCGCGTGAGCGACAGAGATCATGACCCGTTTGCCGTGCAGCTCATTGGCGAGAGTTTGAATGCGTGTCGCGCTAATGCCACAGATGTCGGCGGCCCACGCGGCGTCGCGCACCAGCCCGTCTTCCTCGCCATTAATATACGCAACCAGCTTGTCCCAGCCGACGCAATAGCGCGCGAGAAAATCTTCGTCGGTAAAGTTATTAGCTTTCAGTTCGTGCAGCAGCGCCAGAATCAGCGCGGCGTCGGTGCCCGGTCGAATCGCCAGCCATTCGCCGTGAGCTTCTTCAGGCAGATCGCTTTCCAACGGGCTGACGGAGATAAATTGAGTGCCGCGTTTGGCGGCTTTATCGATAAACCTGCGCTCGGTGTGCTCGCTCAACCCGCCGCTGGCGACCTGCGAGTTTTTCAACGCCAAGCCACCAAACGAGAGCATCAGATCGGTGTGTTCAGAGATCTCTTCCCAGCTCACACCGCGACGGGCGATTTCATTCATGTCGCCGACGATGTGCGGCAGAATCACCGACGCCGCGCCGGAGCTGTAGCTGTTGACCGAACGAACGTAGCCGCCGATGGTGGTGTTCAAGAAGCGGTGGACCTGACTTTGCGCGTGGTGAAAACGTCCCGCGCTCGACCAGCCGTAAGAGCCGCCGAATACCGATTCTGGCCCGTGCGCTTTTGCCACGCGCGACAATTCGCCCGACGCCAGCGCATAGGCTTCTTCCCACGTGATGGCGATATATTCATCGGCACCGCGACGGTCGTCAGGTCCAGGCCCGTTTTCAAGCCAGCCGCGACGCACCATCGGCGTGGCAATGCGCACCTTGTGATTCAAGGCGTTTTCAAAGTTTTGCAGCAAAGGGCTGGGATCGGGATCGCCCGAGAAAGGCGTCACCGCCAGTTTGTCGTCTTTCAAAACGGCGGTGAAAGCTCCCCAATGGGAGCTGTGAGTCGTTGATTTTGTAGTCATTATAACGGGTTGTCCTGGCGGAAAGAGGGCCAACAACGGACGAATAGCGGGGATTAGCCTCTACAGCACCGTTGACAAAAATTCGCGAACGCGGACGTTTTCCCTGTCGTCGAGCACGGCCTGCGTCGGTCCGGCTGCCACTATTTTGCCCTCTTCCATAAAGACAATATTATCTGCCACTTCACGCGCAAAGCCGACTTCGTGGGTCACAATCACCATGGTAATGCCCGAGTGTGCCAGCTTTTTGATGACCTGCAAGACTTCGCCGACCAACTCGGGATCAAGTGCTGAGGTCGGTTCGTCAAACAGCATAACGCCTGGGTCCATCGCCAGCGCACGGGCAATGGCCACGCGCTGCTGCTGTCCGCCGGAAAGCTGCGACGGCCAATCATTTTCACGATTCGCCAAACCCACCTGCTGCAACAGCGAACGGGCTTTTTCAATCGCCTGCTGGCGCGGCTGTTTCTTCACGCGCACGGGCGCATCGATAATATTTTGCAGCACGGTGCGGTGCGGGAACAGGTTGAACTGCTGAAACACCATGCCGATTTTGGCACGCTGGGCCGCGACCTGCTTGCTGTTCAGCTCGTACAGCGCGTGCCCTTTCTGCCGATAACCGACCAGGCTTTCGCCGATGCGAATCGTGCCGCCGTCGAGCTTTTCGAGGTGATTAATGCAGCGCAGCAAGGTGGATTTTCCCGAGCCGGACGGCCCGAGGATCACCGTCACCGACCCGGCGGCAATGTCCAGATCGATGCCATCCAGAATCGTGTTGCCCGAAAAACGTTTGGTGATATTACGTAACGCGATTGATTCAGCCATTGCTGCCCACCTTTTCCTGACTGACCGACATGTCTTGATTCGCCGACTTTGCAGCCACTTTGCGCTTAATCCACGACTGTTTTTCGTTGCGCACGGTGCCGCGACCAAAATAACGCTCGATGTAATACTGACCCACCGACAAGACGGAGGTCATCAGCAGATACCACAAGGTCGCGACCAGCAGCAGCGGAATCACTTCATAGGTGCGCTGATAAATAATCTGCGCGGAATACAGCACATCTTGCAGCGCGATCACTGAAACCACGGCGGTGGTTTTAAGCTGGCCGATCACTTCATTGCCCGCCGGCGGCAGAATGGCGCGCATCGCCTGTGGCAGCACAGTGTGACGGAAAATCTGCGCCGGACGATAACCCAACGCCTTCGCGGCTTCGAGCTGGCCCTGATTCACACTTTGAATCCCCGCACGCACAATCTCGGCGGCGTAGGCAGACTGATGCATCACCAGCGCAATCACCGCCGCGCTAAACGGGCTGATCAGCGAGTTGGCGTTGGCGGTCCACAGCTCGCCGACAAACGGCAGCGACAGCGTGATTTTCGGATAGAGTGCGGCGACGTTGTACCAAAGAAAAAGCTGCACCAGCATCGGCACGCCGCGGAAGAACCAGGTGTAAGCCCAGCTCACCGACGACAATACCGGATTCGACGACAGGCGCATCAACGCCAAAACCGTGCCGCCCGCAAAGCCGAGCACCACGGAAATCGCCGTCAGTTGCAGCGTCATCAGCACGCCCTGCAAAATGGACGCTTCGGTAAAGTTGGCCGCAATGACGTGCCATTCAAAGCGCGGATTATTGATAACCGAGTTGCCAACTGCCAGCAGAATCAATAAAACGATAAAGGCGCTGAACCAGCGCCCGTAATACTTTTTACTGATAATGCGCAGTGCATCCTGCGATTCAGGTGTTGCATTAGGCATTAAAAAATCTCTTCGTTACGTTTTGCTTCTTTCATCGCGCCGTAGCCGATGTTCCACTTGTCGAGGATCTTCTGGTAGCTACCGTCCTTGATAAGCGAGTTCAAAGCGGCCTGCACGGCATCTTCCAGCGGTGACTCTTTCGGGAAGGCAATAGAAACCGGTGCATCGTTAACCGTAATTTGACCGCTCATGGTCAGAAGAGGCACTTTGCTGACCTGATAGGTCAGGCCTTCATACGGGCCGAAGAACATCGCAGCACGACCGCTCACCACGGCCTGCACGCCCGCCGGGCGATCCGGGAAGGTGGCGATATTAATGGCCGGCTTGCCGTCGGCGACACATTTTTTGCTGGCTTCATCCAGACGCAGCAGCTGCGTGGTGCCCGCACCAGCGCCAACCTGCTTGCCGCAAACGTCTTGCAGCGAAGTAAACGGAGCAATGTTCGCGTCTTTGCGCGAGATAATGCCCAGACGCGAGGCGTCGAAATAGCCGATGAAATCAACCTGACTCAGACGCGCTTTTGTCGCGTTGATGTTAGAGAGCGCGACGTCATAACGACCCGATTTCAAGCCGGGAATAATATTGTCGAACCCGCCGGTGTCGCGCCATTGCACAGGCACGCCCAGTCTTTCGGCGACGGCGCTCATGATGTCGATTTCGCGGCCGGCCAACGTTTTGTTATCTTCTTTATAGAACGTGGTAGGCGGCGTATTCGGGTTAGTGCCGGCAATAATGTAGCCGCGTTTCAAGATATCAGCGGGTACTTTGCTTTTTAATGCATTATCAGCCGAGACGTGGAATGAGGGTGAAAATGGGACATTCTGATCGGCGGCCCAGACGCTCTGTACGCTTCCGGCAATCACGAGCGGAAGCAGCATGTTTAATAACTTCATTTCTAAACCTTTTTCCTGGTGAAAATACACAAAAAATGCAGACAATTTATTTTCAATGGACGGCTCAACCCTTTCAACTGCTAAAAATAGATAAGCTTATCCAATTATGTTCTAAAGGATGAGGTTTTGTAGTTAGTGAAAGGGAAAGTTGATGCAGGACAAGGGGATACACTACGCATTGTGATAAAGGGGAGCCGAATAGCGCCCCCTGCTTTTGATTAAATAATATCTAAGCCATAACCTTTCGTTCTAGCGGAACGGCGGCTCGTCGAAGGTACGCAGCTTGCGGGAATGCAGCTTGTCGCCCTCGGCCCGCAGTAAATCAATCGCGCGGATGCCTATTTGCAGGTGTTCCGAGATGGCACCCTCATAAAAATGATTGGCCTGACCCGGCAGTTTTATCTCGCCGTGCAGCGGTTTATCGGAAACGCAAAGCAGCGTGCCGTACGGAACGCGGAAACGATAACCCTGCGCGGCAATGGTGGCGCTTTCCATATCCACCGCCACGGCGCGACTCAAACTAAAGCGTCGCGAGGAGGCGGAAAAACGCAGCTCCCAGTTTCTGTCGTCTGTCGTCACCACCGTGCCCGTGCGCAGGCGCTGTTTAACCTCTTCGCCCGGCATATTGCTCACCAGTTTGGTGGCGTCATAAAGTGCGCGCTGTACTTCGGCAATGCTTGGGATCGGGATATCCGGCGGCAAGACGGCGTCTAAAACGTGATCGTCACGTAAATAGGCGTGAGCCAACACGTAATCGCCGATAGTCTGGCTTTCGCGCAGCCCGCCGCAGTGACCAATCATCAGCCACGCGTGCGGGCGCAGCACGGCAAGGTGATCGCAAATAGTCTTGGCGTTGGAAGGCCCGACGCCGATATTAACCAGCGTAATCCCCTGCCCGTTATCAGCAATCAAATGATAGGCCGGCATCTGGTGTTTCTTCCACGCCAAGTCTGAGGCCGTGCGCGACGGGTCGCTGTCTTCGGCGGTGAAATAGTTGCCGCCCGCGCACGACAACGCCTGATAAGGCGACGCCGGGTCGAGAATCTGCTCGCAGGCCCAGCTAACAAACTCGTCAACGTAGCGGGTATAGTTGGTAAATAGCACGTAGGGCTGGAAATGCTCGGGCGGTGTGCCGGTGTAATGTTTCAGGCGCGCCAGCGAGAAATCAGTGCGCAGCGCGTCAAAATGTGACAACGGGAAGCTGTCGACCGACGTTTGCACGCCGTCGGTGACGTCATCGACAATTTTGGCTAAATCGGTGGTCGGAAAATGCATCGCCAATCCGGCGGTCATTGAACGGTCTAAAATCAGGTCAGAGCCGTCAATCACAAACGGGTAAGGCATCTCTTGCTGCGACGGGCTGACGATAAAAGAGGCGCCGTAGTCTTTTTCCAGAATTTTAAGCTGGCTCATCAGATAGTTGCGAAACAGCGCCGGGCGGGTAATGGTGCTGACATATTTCCCCGGATGTGCAAAACGGCCGTAGGCGCGCGTGCGATAAGGCGTTTGCGCGCTGCCGTCCCAGCTGACCTCAAGCTGCGGATAAGCAAACAGCCCGTCGGCGCGCGCCAGCAAATCGGGCAGCGTGCCGTTGTCGATATATTGCGCAATCGCCCCACGAAGCGCAACGAGCGAGGCCTCATACAAACTCTCAAGACGGTCTATCGCCTCCGAAGCATTGAGGTACGTCGTAGTTTCTTGATTATCCATGCTATCTCCCTGACGCGATGATCGTTTATTTAAGCTTTGACTCGTTTTCATCATAGCTTACTCGAGCATTGAAAGGTAAACCCAACGAATGCTTTTCAATAAAACTTTGTTGAAAATCATGTCAATAGTTTAATTAACTCAGAATTAAATATCACGAATAAAAATATATCCAAACCTTGCTAGCGTAATTTTATATATATTCAAGTCAGATAAAAAATTTAAGAAAGAGTCCAGCGGCAATAAAGGTAACCATTTGAGGTTAATAGGTAAGCGCAATTAATAAGTTCAACTGAGATATATTAAGTAAACCTAAATCTGGCGCGTTATAAAAATATTCGACTATTATTAACCAGTGTCTTCGTATTGCCTTTAACTCTATCTAGAGTCTGTTAAATAACAGACGCGGCAAACTGTGGCTAATTATTACCTTTGCATTCCACGATTAAACACCAACGAACGGAGTAATGACTTTATGACTGAGTTTGCATCATTTTGGCAGGGAGGGTTTGAAGGCGCAGATTATATAACAAGACATAATGTCCCCCTTTCAATGACCGAATCCAACGGACATTTGCAAAAAGTATTTGAGGATTACAACGCATTACGGGAATTTGGTATTAAAACCGTTCGCGAAAGCGTGGGTTGGCGTTTATGTGAACGTCCTGAAGGCTATGATTTTAGTTCGGTTGATATACGCATGACGGCGGCTAAACGCGCGGGTATTGAAATCAGCTGGACAATTTGCCATTACGGCTGGCCCGAAGATACCGACGTTTTCGCCAACGATTTTGTCTCCCGTTTTGGCCGTTTTTGTGGCGCACTGGCGACCTATTTGGCGCCGTTTTATGACCGACCGCCCGTCTATTCTCCCGTCAATGAAATCTCTTTTACCAGTTGGGCGATTTCGGTCGGCTTTTTCCCTTCGTCTTGGCAGCCAAGCCACGAAGCCGGTATCGAGAGTAAACGCCAGCTGGTTAGAGCCACTCTCGCAGGTTGCGACGCCATCTGGCATGCCGATCCGCGAGCGAGAATTCTGCACTGTGATCCGATTATAAATATTGTACCGCCCAATTCAGAGCCGCATTTACAGCATGAGGCCGAGCAGCACTCTCTGGCGCAATATCAGGCCTGGGACATGATTTGCGGCAAACTTGCTCCCGAACTTGGCGGCGCGCCGCGTTATCTCGACCTGATCGGCGCCAACTATTATCACGACAATCAGTGGGAAATGATAACGCATCGCAAACTGTGGTGGCACTTGGGTGACGCCCGCCGCGCGCCGCTGCATCAAATGCTGCATCAATTACATCAACGCTACGGTCGCCCTATTTTACTGGCCGAAACCAGCCACGTAGGCAGTGGTCGCGGCGCGTGGATTAATCATATTGCCGGCGAAATTGCGCAGGCGATGCTTAACGGGGTACGAATTACCGGCATTTGTCTTTATCCAATTATCGACAGGCCGGATTGGGAAGATAATAACAGGTGGCACCAGAGCGGTTTATGGGATGTTGCCGGGCACACAACTCAGGATTTTATCAGGGTTATTAATCCGCCTTATGCGGCTGCTATTAAGGAAGCACAAGCGTCGCTGCGTCAATTTGTTGACCAGCTAGATAAACGGAATAGCGACGAGGATAAGCCTATGACCGTCCAGAAATTAATTGTTTTCTCTCACCTCCGCTGGGACTTTGTATTTCAGCGCCCTCAGCATTTGCTGACCCGCCTTGCCCGCCATTATCAGATTATCTTTATTGAGGAGCCCGTTTATCAACCCGGAGAAGCGGCGTTTCATTTCTCCTATCCTGCCGCAAATATTACGGTCGCACGGCCACATACCAGTATTCATCAGCCGGGTTTTCATGACGATCAGCTGGTAGAGCTTCAGCCATTAATGGAGCAGTTGTGTCATGAAGACGAACAGCCGCTGGTGTGGTTTTACACGCCGATGGCGCTGCCTTTGCTGGCCAATTTCAATGCGGCGGCGGTGATTTACGACTGCATGGACGAGCTGGCGGCCTTTGCCAACGCGCCACGCCAACTGTTGCAACGTGAATCCGCCCTGCTGAAACGCGCTTCGCTGGTATTTACCGGTGGACCGAGCCTTTACGCCGCCAAAAAAGATCGTCATGACAACGTTTATTGTTTCCCGAGCAGTGTTGACGTGGTGCATTTCGAGCAGGCTTTGGATAGAAGCAACGAACATCCGTTGCAGGAACACCTTGCGCATCCGCGTTTAGGTTATTACGGCGTGATTGATGAGCGGATGGACACGCAACTGCTGGCGCAAATGGCCGATGCGCACCCAGAATGGCAGATAGTTTGCGTCGGGCCGGTGGTGAAAATCGATCCGGCCAGCCTGCCTGTACGTGACAATATTCACTATTTTGGTCAGCAGCCTTATCAGGCCTTGCCGCAGTTTTTGGCCGGCTGGGACGTCTGCCTGATGCCGTTTATGTTGAACGAATCAACCAAGTTCATTAGCCCGACCAAAGTGCTGGAATATATGGCTGGCGCGTTGCCTGTGGTAAGCACGCCGATTAAAGACGTGGCCGAACCTTATGGTGACGTGGTGTTTATCGGCAAAGATGCGGCGAGTTTTATCACTCACTGCGAGCGCGCGCTAGCACTGACGGGAGCCGAAACGGCGAGGATGACGCAGCGGATGAAGCAGATTGTCAGTCTGACATCCTGGGACAGCACCGCACAGCAGATGAAGGCGCTGATGAATGGCGCGATAGAAAACGCCACTATCACCGCGCAGGAATCCACCGCGCAGGAGCCGAATCAGGCTATTGAAATGAATGATAAAAAGTCGCCAATTTTCTCACTGACCGAAGTGGCGAGCAGCTGGCTAAAACGCAGCAGCTAACGTTTTCATTTACTTTTATGGATTAGCGGGATAATCAGCTAATCAAACGTAGCCGCTGCATTTACTCATTTACTCATTTACTCATTTACTCATTTAAAACGTAGCGTAACGTAACGTAGCGTCATCAGGAGGAGACTCGGAACTCAGAGATCTCCTCCGTTACTGGCGATGACCTGTTTATACCAGTTAAAACTCTTCTTCTTCGAGCGCTTCAGGCTGCCGCTGTTGTCGTCATGTTTATCGACATAAATAAACCCGTAGCGCTTGCTGTATTGCCCCGTAGTGTAAGATACGCAGTCGATGCAGCCCCACGGCGTGTAGCCCATCAGGTCGACGCCGTCTTCAAGCACCGCTTTTTTCATCTGTTCAACGTGGGCGCGCAAATAATCGATGCGATAGTCATCGTTTATGCTGCCATCGGCCTCAACGTTATCTACCGCGCCGAAGCCGTTTTCGACAATAAACAGGGGCTTTTGATAACGTTCATACAATGCGTTCAAGGTGTAGCGCAGGCCAACGGGATCAATCTGCCAACCCCATTCCGACGCCGCCACGTGCGGATTACGCTTGCTGCCCTCGACTGACTCGATGCCGCCCTGCGTATCGCGCGCCGCGTATTGCACGGCATTACTCATGTAATAACTGAAGCCCAGATAATCGGTGCAGCCTTCACGCAGCGTCGCCGCATCTTCGGCCTGCATTTCAATCTGATAGCCTTTGTTTTCCCACTCTTTCAAGATATAGGCCGGATAATAGCCGCGCATCTGCACGTCACCGAACAGGTAGCGTTGACGCATTTGTTCCTGTGCAAACATTACGTCATCAGGGTCGCAGGACCACGGATAGACCGGCACCATTGCCAGCATGCAGCCAATTTTAAAGTCGGGATTAATTGCATGACCGCGTTTAACTACCTTGGCGCTGGCGACAAACTGATGGTGCAGCACCTGATACATCGCCTGCTCCGGATTTGGCTGGTCGAGGAAAATCACGCCCGAACAGGAATAGCCAAACAGCGGGATTTTCCAGTTACGTTGGTTGTTTATCTCGTTGAAAGTCATCCAGTATTTAACTTTAGACTTATAGCGTTCCATCACTACGTCGCTGAAATGGACAAAGAAATCGACCACTTTGCGATTCAGCCAGCCGCCATATTCTTTAACCAGATGATGGGGCATCTCGAAATGCGACAGGGTAATCACCGGCTCGATATTGTGCTTTAACAGCTCGTCAAACATCTCGTCGTAAAACTGTAATCCGGCCTCGTTGGGCTGCGTTTCATCGCCGTTCGGGAAGATACGCGACCAGGCGATCGAGGTACGAAAACACTTAAAGCCCATCTCGGCGAATAACGCGATGTCTTGCTTAAAATGTGAATAAAATTCCACGGCCTGATGATTCGGATAACGCTGGTCCGGCTGCACGCCGTCAGTGACTTCACGCGCTACGCCGTGCGCGCCAGCGGTAAGCACGTCGACAATACTCGGCCCTTTGCCGCCCTGATCCCATCCGCCTTCGACCTGATGCGCCGCGACGGCACCGCCCCACAAAAAATCTGCTGGTAACTGTTTGGAATTCATTACGCGTCCTTGTTGCAAAAAATTAGAGGTAAATAAGGAAATATCAGAAAAAAATCAGGTTTCACTCACAAAAACTCAGTATTCAATCTGGGGATCCAGATTTTCGCCGTTGCTCGCGATCACTCGCTGATACCAAAAGAAGCTTTTCTTCTTAAAGCGCGCGAGATCTTTCAGCTCTTTTTCATCACGATTGACGTAGATAAAGCCGTAGCGTTTGCCAATTCCCTGATGAGTACTGACCAAGTCGATCGCCGACCACGGACAGTAGCCGAATAGCTCAACGCCGTCGCTTATCGCCAATTGCAGCTGTTCGAGATGCTGGCGCAAATAGGCAATTCGGTAATCGTCATAGACTTTATTGCCCGCTTCCAGCGTATCGAAAGCACCTAGACCGTTTTCGGTGACAATCAGCGGCAGGCGATAACGTTCATAGATTTCGCGCGCGGTGATGCGAAAACCGACGGGGTCGATATACCAGTTAAATTGATTACGTTTAAGGAACGGATTATCCATGCCGGCGTAAACGCTGCTGTCGATACCGGCAAGCTGTTGATCGACAAGCTTTGATGGCTCGCCTGCGTCACGTTCTGCCGAGGAGTGATCTGCGCCTACGGTAGCGGAGGCGTAATAGTTGAAGGCGATAAAATCGGGTTTACCCTCGCGCAAAATCGCCATTTCCTGGTCGGTAATCTGTGGCAAATAGCCTTTCTCCTGCATGAAGCTCCACGCCACGGCGTTATATTTGCCATAACAGGCAAGGTCGAGGTAGAGCCAGTTGCGGATTGCAGAGAAGTTATTGGCCGCCAACACGTCTTCGGGGCGCGCGCTAGCCGGATAAACGCAGGAAATATTGGGTGCAGGGCCTATCTTGGCGTTTGGCAACAGCTGATGGCAGGCGATCATCGCTTTAGCCTGTGCCAGCATCATGTGATGATTCTGCTGATACAGCACCTTCTGCGGATCTTGCGTGCCCGGCGGCAAAGTACCAATCACCTCGCCCTTCAGAATCATCATGTTCTGTTCGTTAATTGTCAGCCAATATTTAACCCGATCGCCGTAGCGTTCAAACGCCGTACGCGCATACTGCTCGAAAGCGGCGATGGTGGCGGGATCTGACCAACCGCCCTTCTCCTGCAAGGCCCACGGCAGGTCAAAGTGATAGAGCGTGACTAGCGGTTCGATGCGATGCGCCACCAGCAGGTCGATTAAACGATCGTAAAAAGCTGCGCCCAACGGATTCAACTCGCCGCTGCCCTGCGGATACAGTCGCGCCCATGAAATAGAGAAACGATAGGTTTTAAGGCCCAGCTCGGCAAACAGCGCAACGTCCTGTTCCAGATGATGATAATGGTCGCTGGTGACCTTGAAATCGCTGAGCTCGGCGTCGAAAATGGCCTTGTCGATGACCGACGGCCCTTTTCCGTCTTCGTTCCACGCGCCTTCAACCTGATAGGCCGAAGTCGAGGCGCCCCATAGAAAATCCTGCGGAAAAGGTGTGACCTGCTGATGTTTCATGTCGCTCTCCTTGATTAACGGTTTTTCAACACCGAGATTTCGCGGTGTAGATGAATCAGCTCTTCCGTGAGTTCGCGACAGAGCATGGCGTTCATTAAATGATCCTGCGCATGAACCAGAATCAGGCTGACCGGAATTTTTCCGACGCCTTCATCGGCCCCAATCAGCTTGGTTTGAATTAAATGCGCTTCGCGTGCGGCCATCTTGGCGGCGGTCAAATGTTGATCCGCTAATGCCCAATCGTTGGCACGCGCGGCTCTCAGCGCCTCCATTGAGCAGGAGCGCGACTCACCGGCGTGAATAATCAGCTCCATAACGACGGTCTCAAATTCCGTATCCAGTTCCACATCGTTCTCCTTGTCCAGTTTCATAACGGGTTTTCGGCAGGCTGCAAGTTCGGCTCTTCCTGCTCAAGCAGCTGTTTTTCATACATTTTGAAGAAGGGATAATAGATAAGGGTCGACACACACAGCAGCACGCCGACCAGAATAATGGCGCGGAAATCCCAACCGGTTGACCAGGCGGCACCAATCGGACCCGGCGTAGTCCACGGCGCGAGAGAAATAACGTGATTAACCAGATTGGTGCGCGTCGCGGTGTAGGCAATCACGGCATTCACCAGCGGCGCGGTAATAAACGGAATGAACAGCAGAGGATTCATCACAACGGGCGAACCAAAAATCACCGGTTCATTGATGTTGAACATGCTAGGCACCAGCCCGAGCTTGCCAATGGAGCGCAGGTGCGCCGAACGGCTGCGCAGGTAGAGAAACACCAGCCCCATCGTTGAGCCTGATCCCCCCACCACAATAAAGAACTGCCAGAAAGGCTCGATAAATATCTGCGTGATGGGCTGACCCGCGTTGAGCTCCTGCTGATTGATACCCAAGTTAGTTAACCAAAACGCCTGCAAGATGCCGCCCACAATCACCGCGCCGTGAATGCCTGCAAACCACAGCAGGTGACACAGCAGCACGGCAATCAGAATAGCGGGCAGCGAGTCAGAGGCCGAAATAATCGGCGCAAATATCGACATTATTGCCTGCGGTAATAACAGCCCAAACTGATGCTGAATAAAGAGGCTTAGCGGAAACAGGGTAATGAAAATAGCCAGAATAGGAATCAACAGGTCAAAGGATTGGCGTATTTTTGGCGGCACCTGTTCGGGGAGCTTAAAACCGATATTATGCTTTTGCAGAAAGTGCATTAATTCGGTGGCGTAAAGGCTGACGAGGATTGCGGTAAATATTCCCTCGCCTCCTAGCGAACCCACCGGCAGCGCGCCATTATTCTGCGGCGAGGCGACAACCAGAAAAGCCATTAAAGAAAGCATCGCCGCCATAAAGCCGTTCATCTTATAACTTTGCGCCAGATTATAGGCGATGGCGGCGGCAATATAGACCGCCATAATGCCCATGGTCATATTATAGGGCATCATAATCTGGTCGGTATGTCGCTCGACCATGCCCAGCCACCACTGGGCAAAGGCCCAATCGCTGGTGGCACTGAACGGCGGATGGGCAAACAGCAGCATAAAAGAGCCGACGATCAGAAACGGCATTGAAGAGATAAAACCGTCTTTGATGGCAACCACGTGACGTTGACTTGAAAGCCGTGCCGCAATAGGGCTGATGCGGTTTTCAATCACGCCGAATAATGACTCACTGATTGTGCTCATTATTTTTCCTCGTTGACGGCAATCATTTTTAAGGATTCGTTGAGGATTTTCTCGCCATTCATCATGCCGTAATCCATGGTATTAATGACTGCGATGGGCTTATTCAGTTCATCGGCCAATACTTTGAATTCGGCCAACTTGTATTTTATCTGTGGGCCAAGCAGCACGCAGTCGTAGTTCGGAAGCTGTTCGCTAAATTCATCGAAGGCAATGGCATTGATTTCAACGTTGATAGCGTTTTGCGCGGCATATTTCTCCATGCGCTGGACAAGCATACTGGTAGACATTCCGGCGGCACAGCACAGTAAGATCTTGGTCATCATTTATCCCTCGGCTTGGTGTTTTAATTAAAATATACAAATGAGAGATAAAACTGCAACCGGTTTCAGATTAGTTATCTTACTTTGTGATGACGATCGCGATTGTTCTACTTTCTATTAATTAATCATCTTACCGAGTGGCATTGCCTGACATTCGGAATAATATTAACGATGAATTATTTATTGTTTACGAGAACGCTTTACTTAATTTCCCAATCGATAAAATCATTAACTAACCAAGATAAATAATGCCTATTTCGTCAGTTTATTGTTAAGAAGAAGCTATTATTCTCTGGCTGAAAGCCCTTCGTGCAGCGTTTAAGAGAGCGTTTCTAACTTGTGGCTGCTATGACGAGCAAGGTACGATAGTGTGATGAATAACGCAGTAACGGGAACAATTACATGTTAGAGCAAACATTATGATAACGATGCTCGATGTCGCCAATAAGGCGGGCGTGTCTAAAGCCACGGTTTCACGCGTTCTGGCGGGCAATAGCTATGTCAGCAAAACTACCCGCGATCGCGTTTTCAAAGCCGTGGAAGAGACGGGTTATCGCCCTAACCTCCTGGCACGCAACCTGGCCACCAGTAAGTCGCAAAGCATTGGCCTGATGGTCAGTAATACCCTTTATAATGGCCCTTATTTTAACGAGCTGTTATTTCAGACCGCGACGTTAACCGAAAGCTATGGCCGACAGTTGGTGCTGGCCGACGGTAAACACTCGGCGGCTGAAGAACGGCAGGCTATTGAATTCCTTCTCGATTTACGCTGTGACGGGCTGGTTGTCTATCCGCGTTTTTTGAATGCCGACGAGCTGACCGCTATTATTGAAAGCTCGCCCAAGCCGATTATCGTGGTCAATCGACAGCTTGCCCGCAGTCCGCAGCATTGTGTGTATGCCGATCATCAGCAATACAGTTTCGATGCGGTTAACTATCTGATTAATCAGGGACATCGTGATATCGCTTTCATCAGCGGCATTAGCGGCTCGCCGTCGGCAAACAGCCGTTTGGCAGGGTATCGGCAGGCATTAGAAGCCAATAACATTGCCTTCCGGGAGCAGTTAATCGTTGAAGGCAGCTGGACGCCGCAGTGTGGGTTATTAGCGGCGAAAACCTTGCTCGCGCGCGACGTGACGTTTTCTGCGCTGGTCGCCAGTAACGACGATATGGCGATAGGCGCGGCGAATCAGCTACACGCCGCCGGAATACGTATTCCGCAGGATGTCTCGCTGGTCGGATTTGATGATATTGCGATGGCGTCCTATTTTATTCCGTCGTTGAGCAGCGTGCGAGTGCCAAGAGCCGAGATGATCAAAACCACCTTAAAGCAGCTGGTCGATATGATGGAAGGTAATAGTTTTGCCGCGCCTCAGCCCTTTGCCGGTGAATTAATTGTGCGTGATTCGTTGGCCAAAGGGCCTTATTTCAAAGGCTAGTCAGAGAAACTCATCGTTATTCTTTTCCAAGCCACGCCCCTTCGCAAAATAACCGCGTCGCCGCCAGGCTCTGCTGGTGACGCCCCTGCGGGTCAGCCGGAATTTGTGCGAGTTGCAGCAGCATGGCGATAAAAAATTCTGCCAGCAGCTTAATCGGAATATCTTTACGGAAAATTTCGCCAAGCTGCGCGTCGGCAAAGTTTTCCTGCATTGTCGCCACCAGCTGCGCCTTTACTTTGTCTGGCGGATAGGCCAAAAGATACATTTCAGTGGCCTCAGCCTGCTGCGCCAGAAAGTTAAGCAGCTTGCGAAAGCTTAGTGCTACGCGATCCAGCACCTGATTTTCGGCGACTAACGGGTCGATTTTTAGCGTACGCGCCAGATTCAGCAGTTGCTGCGCAAAAGCGTCACGACTTTCATCAACAGTATCGCTTTCATTGCGCGGAAAAGTTGTCATGCTGTTTTACCATTATCATTGTGGCGATATAAAAATCTTCTCGGCACTTTAGCGTAATTGCGTTCCCCCGCAAACCGCCTCCCCCGTCGTTAATTCAATTTAAGCAACTTAATAGCAACTATTGTTGTTTTACTTCGCTGCGGCCTGAATCCAATAATCTTCCTTATCAGCTTTCAATTAACTCCAATTTATCGAAAAACGCTAAGGAAAAAGAATGGGATACCGTCTAAGTTTGCTGGACAAAAGCCCGCTCGACGACAACGAGGACGCCGCCGGAGCACTAAAACGTACGCTGGAACTCGCGCAGAAGGCCGAGCAGTGGGGCTATCACCGTTTTTGGCTGGCCGAGCATCATAATACCGACAAGCTAGCTATCTCTTCGCCCGAAATTGTCATCGCCTGGATTTTGGCTCACACCCGCAAGCTGCGCGTGGGCTCGGGTGGCGTGATGTTGCAGCATTACAGCCCGTTTAAAGTGGCTGAAAACTTTAACCAGCTGGCATCTTTAGCGCCGGGCCGGGTTGATTTGGGGATTGGCAAAGCGCCGGGCGGGCTGCCGCTTTCTACTCACGCGCTGCAATACGCTGTCGATCCGACTCAAAAAGGCGATTTCGCCGAGCAGTTGGCGCTGCTGAATGACTGGCTTTCCGTGCCGGTGCGCGAACAAAATGGCGACACGCTTTCGGTAACACCACAGCCGCCGCAAACCGCCTCGCGTTTCCTGTTAGGTGCCAGCGAAGAGAGCGCGCGTCTGGCCGCCAAACTTGGCTGGAACTTTGTGTTTGCCGCCCATCTTAATGCCGATGAGCGCGAGATTTCCCGCGCCCTTTCCGCCTATTCACACGACAGCAACGGGCGTCGCGCCATTCTGGCGGTGCCGGTGATTGCAGCCGAGACGTCCGCACAGGCCAAAAAATTGGTCGGCGAAGGCCAGCTGTATCGCGTGATCGCAAGCGATGGTCAACGCGTGAACGTCGGCAGCTTGGAACATGCAGAGGCCTACATTCGCCAGTCGAAAGCCGCGTCGCATAAAATTGAAGAACGTAAATCCTCCGTGCTCGCGGGCACGGGTGAAGAGGTGCATCAGCAGCTTGAGGCTCTGCAGGCACAGTTTGGCGTTGAAGAATTCGTGATCGACTCGCCCGTGGTGCAGTCTCAGGCCCGTCTGCGATCGCTTGAACTGTTAGCTACCGCCAGCGTTGCGCTGGCTTAAGGAGACGTCGATGAGCGAAATTATTCGTCAGGCTACCGAAGCCGATGCCCCCGAGCTGCACGCCATGCTGCAAAAGGCCTACGCCTCTTTGCAGCAGTACAACGTTCATTTCACCATTACTCGCGCCAGTGTGGATGAAGTCCGTCACGTTATTCGCCGTGAAAGCACCTTTGTGATTGAAACCGATTTAGGCATTACCGCCACCACCACCGTGCGTTTTCCCTGGACCTCTTCGCCCTATTCTTCGCCCGCGCCGTGGCCGTTTATTCATTGGTTTGCCGTGAATGAGCAGGCAAAAGGTCAGGGTTACGGCAGCAAAATTATTAGTCACGTCGAGGAGAATTTTTTACGCGATAGCCTAAAAGCCCCCGCCGTGTATCTCGCTACCGCCATTCATCATCCGTGGCTGACCGCGCTCTACCAGCGTCGCGGCTATGAAGCTTTTCATACCGCCACAAATCCGCTGGGTTCCGAGCTGGTTTATCTGCGCAAAATTCTCAATGCCGAAATTTTCGACGAGCACGAACAGAAAGAGTATGTGCGCACCATCGCTGATTCGCGCGCTCTGGTTTAACTGAATAAGCTGATTTAGCTTCTCAAGCCTTTAAAAGGAATCGTCATGAGCAATAAAAAGCAGCTGCGTTTGGGTGCGATCATTCAAGGGCCTTCGGGCAACATGTCGGCGTGGCGTCATCCCGACGCGGTTGCGGATGCCAGTATTAACGTCGAATTCGTGCAGAATCTGGCGAAAAAGGCCGAGCAGGCAAAGTTTGATTTTCTGTTTGTCGCCGACGGCCTGTACATTACCGCGCAATCGATTCCGCATTTTCTCAACCGTTTCGAGCCGATTACCCTGCTTTCCGCGCTCTCTTTGGTGACCCATAAAATCGGGCTGGTCGCTACGCTGTCAACCTCCTATAGCGAGCCTTTTACCGTCGCCCGACAGTTTGCCAGTCTCGACCATTTGAGCGGCGGTCGCGCCGGTTGGAACGTGGTAACGTCGCCGCTGGAAGGCTCGGCCAAAAACTTTTCGCGTGATAAACATCCCGAACACGACGAGCGTTATCGCATCGCCAGCGAATACTTGCAGGTGGCGAAAGGCCTATGGGATTCGTGGGAAGAGGATGCGTTTGTGCGTAACAAAGCGACCGGCGAGTTTTTTGATGCCAGCAAACTGCACACCTTGAATCATCATGGAAAATATTATTCGGTGCAGGGTCCGCTAAACGTTGGCCGCTCGCCGCAGGGTCGTCCGATCGTGTTTCAGGCGGGCGCGTCGGAGCAAGGCAAGACCTTCGCCGCCGAAGCCGCCGATGCAATTTATACCCGTCAAGAAACCCCCGAGCTGGCGCGCGAATTTTATCAGGATGTAAAACGTCAGCTGGTAGAACGCGGGCGTGATGCGGAAGATATTCGTATTTTCCAGGGCACCAGTGTGATTATTGGCAGCAGCGTTGAAGATGCCGAGCAAAAATATCAGCAAACGGCGCAGCTGGTCACGGTTGAAAAAGCGTTGGAATATCTCGGGCGTTATTTCGAGCATTACGACTTTAGTCAGCATGACCTTGACGCGCCGTTCCCTGAAATTGGCGATTTGGGGCAAAACAGTTTCCGTAGCACCACCGACACGATTAAAAATGACGCCAAGGCGCGCGGCTTGACCTTAAGGCAGGCAGCACTTGAAGCGGCAACGCCTCGCCCCTCTTTCCTGGGCACGGCAGAAGATATCGCCGACGGTTTCGAGCACTGGTTCACCTCAGGCGCGACCGACGGATTTATCGTGCGCGGCGGCACGCCAACGGCGTTTGACGATTTTGTCGAGCAGGTGATCCCGATTCTGCAACAGCGCGGTCTTTATCGCACCGAATACGAAGGCAACACGCTGCGCGAAAATCTTGGCCTGCGCGAGCCAGAAAACCAGTTCGCGGTGCAGGAAGCGGCTCAATCCGAAAAAGTCACGGCCTAAGCTCCAACCCCTTCCTTCGAATCTTTTTGAAGGAAGGGTTACTCTTCTTTATTTACTCCGCCTGGTATCGCACTTCCCGCTGGATCTTTTTGCGTAAGATCTTACGCCATCGCCGGAATTGATAATTTTTTGCCTTTCTTTTTAATTGATGACAAATTTCGGTTCTTTCAAGCGCATTTTTGCACGCTCAACCTCCAGTGTCGAAGCGCGTTTGTCGATGTCGCCGTCTGCGATGACAGGAGGCACTAAGCAATATATCTCAAGATCATGAACGAAACTGAACATTGCCCAGCTGTCCGCTTCCCACTTAATAGGCATATTGATATTGATTAACTTCTTTGCGGCCTGCAAAGTCACCACATATCCGGCAGTAGAACAGGCGGTGCTTACGCGGTAAAAGCTAAGGTGAGGACTCACTGATATAGATTTCGTCGGGCAATAATGTTCTGGTGGTGTTAAAAGATAGACTCGCTCGTTATTATTATATGTGGTTTCAAGCTCTTTTAAAACTTCTAACGTTCGGGTACTGATACGGGCATCGTCTTCAAGTATCAATGCCATTGGCAAATTACCATCAATCATCTTTTTGTAGATTGCCAAGTGGCTTAGCGCACAGCCAATTACACCGAGTGTCATCCTACAGTCAGGATAGTTATCGACGTTACGATTTATATAAGAAAGCTCAAGCGCCGCACCCTCTATGGCATAGAATAACTCCACTTCGAGTCCTAACTCTTTACACTGCGATAAAAGCACGGCTCTTTTATCAAAATCATTCTCAAGGCTTATAACGTATGTTTTCATCAGGTTATTGCATCTTCCCAGGTTTACATCGTGCAATAATTTACCAACACAACGCATTGAATATTCGACAATAAAATATTTTTATATGATAGATTTTTTACATGATAAATAATTTAAATGATAAATAAGGCTACAGAATTTAAAAGTCTATTATAAAATTTAACCCATTAAATTTAATTAAAAATAAGCGGCTTGGTGATTTTTATTTATTTCAAAACCTACTCATTATGTTGTTTTATTTTTATCTAACTTTAATCAGTGTCGCTTACTTTTAATTAAATAAAAAGTCGCCACGCGCAGCAAATTCGCTAAAGTAATTACAGCGTAGATTTTAATTAAATGAACAAACAGACAAGCTGGCGAGTATTATTACATCGTTGATTAATTAAGATAAATACATTTATCCTTAAATCCTGCCATGTTAAAAACATTGAAATTAAGAAGGGAAACTACAAAGAGAAATAAAAAGATTCAAAAACAAAAAACCCCGCAAGCGCGAGGTTTAGGTTTACAGCTCAATCTGGGTGAAGCATCACATCATCGGTTTGATGTGCCTATCAATCAACAGATTCGTTTTCTCGTCGATTGGTATCTCAGGGCAAGAACCGCAATAACCAATCAGGTACCAATTTCCGTCTGCGCATTTCTCAGGGCAGACTTTATAGCGTTCGTTCTGCACGCCATACAGTTCTGCCTTCGCCTGTGCCAACTCCCCCGCTTCATCTCCGCGGAAGAACAGTGAAAATTGATGATTTTCATCGACATGTTTTTGTCCGTGGCGGCTTCCGCCCAGAAGCAAATAATGATATTCAGACATTATTTCTTCCTCCTCCTAGCATTTGATTGAATGTCGTTACAGCCCTTTTCACCGGATACACTCTCATTTTTAAATCAGAATCTTAAAAAACACTCTTTAAAAACTTACTTTGAAAACTTTCTTCAAAAGAATGCGGCATTTCTAAACAAACAATCTGGGCAACGAAAGCGCTCAAACACTAGATTGGCGCCAAATTCTGCCCTAATCAAAGTATAGGACAGATCACAATTGTCATGAGGCTTAGCAACATAAATGTGACGATTATCACGTTAATAATTTGTACTCCTCTGCTGATACATTAGCAAGGGGTTGAGGCCACTTTTTTGCAGATTTTTTGAACAATTTGCAAGTTTAAGAATAGTTCGTTTTAACTCAACGAGCTACCCGATCACTTTTATGAGTTAACTGAACGTTTCGGAGACAATCGGTGCTTCCAAAGGCAGAAAACGGCTGATTTCAGGGCCGTAGCCATTTACAGTCAACTCACCGTTTTTCACTTCAATCATGGCAAACGGCAGGCGATCGGCCCCATCCACCATCCCTTTGAGGGTGATGAAATCCGTATTGCCGATTCTGGCATAGTTCCCCTCGTGGTCATGACCGGCAAAATAAGCGCGCACCTGATAACGGCACAGCAACTCAACCAACTGCTCACAGTTCCACAAGTTATGGCGGTTGTCTGGCGCCAACGGATAATGGCCAAACACCAAAACGGTTTCATTTTGCCGCTTCGCCTGCTGCAAGGTTTGCTCAATCCACTCCAGCTGGCGAAGCCCTACCGCGCCGTTCCAGGGCTGCGCCTGAGGTCGCTGCTCTTCTTCAAGTACGTTTAACATTGCTCTGGCCTGCTGGTGCTGCTCGCCATTGCCGGCATTGCAGTACAGACTCAGATCGTTGCCGTCAATTACGATAAATCGGTAACCTGACTGGCTAAACTGATAATAACTCTTGGGTAATCCTGCAACCGGCACCTGCTGCGCAAGATGTTCGCTAATCACCTGCGCGTCGTGATTGCCAATCACCACGGCGTGCGGATGACGCAAGGCTTCGTAAACGGACATCACGGCGGCAAAACTTTCCCACTCTCTGTCGACCAAATCACCCAGCGTGACCACAAATTCCAGCCGATGATCGTTGAGTTCGGTAATCGCTTTCTCGAGCTTGCACAGACTGTTGCGATAAAAACGGAGATGCGTGACGCCCGGTTCGGCATCGGCATACTGCGGGTCGGCAATCAGCCCAAAGCGCAGCGTGGTATTCGAGTGAGGTGTTTCCGCCAGCGTTGGCGGGCTGTATAAGACGCTAACATGGCCGAGTTTCTGCTGCTGTTCGAGGGTTAATGGAATCGTCATAATCAATCTCCTGCTTAACGGATGCCGACTCACGGCGAAGCAACGCATGATGGGCATAAGCTAACCAGCCGAGATGACGGATTTATGAAGAATTTATAAAGGAAAGATGATGACGACAAGACGGCGGGGAAAACTGCGCCTCGTCGTTGTGAAATTTCTGACGAGGCGCGGGTGAATCATGACTAATAGTTTAACTTAATTCATAAAGGTATAAGGCTTGTAGAAATCCTGGCCAAGCCACTGATAGCTTTCAGGCACGGTTTTCAAACGCTGATGCACATAGCTTGATGCCGCGTTGACATCGCCTTTACCGCTATAGACGGCGTATTGCGGATACGGATAAACCGGACGCGAAGCCGCGTTAGGAGCCAGTGTTTCAAGCTGCAAACCTTGATCTATCGGCTTCATACCTTTTGGTGGCATGCCTTTTGGTAAATCCTTGCCGCCCGTCGGCTGACCAAAACCGGTCGACGCCTGTTGCGCGGCCTGATAAGTCACGATGGCGTCAGGAGCCTGACTTTTTTCGACCCAATTCATCATCGGACTAAGCAGGTCAAGCTGGCTCGGACCTTCGCCGCCGGAACAGTGATGCATGCCCGGCACCAGATAAAGACGCTCGAATTTATCACGCGTCGCCGCGCCCATCACGCTGCCAACCGCCTGATGATAAGCCACCGAGTTCAACGGCGAAATATGCGGATCGGCCCAGCCGTGCCAGATAATCAGCTTGCCGCCCGCCTCGTTAAAAGCTTTCAAATCCGGGTTGGTCGCGTCATATAAAGGATGCAGTTTTGCCAGCTCGGCAAAGGCCGCCTTGGTGAAACGCACATCTTTCAGCGTAAAATCTTTTGCAGGATTCTTTACATAGTTAAGATATTTCAAAGAAGAGATGGCAATGGTTTGGCTGAAAATGCCATCGTCAGCTTTTTCTGGCACAAACACGCCCGCCCAAGCCAGCTCTGAACCCGGCATTGGCCCGCTGATCGTCAGCTTTTCGCCGGTGTCTGGATCACGCGGTCCGTCATACAGTTTTTTCAGAGTGGTGACTTCAGCAGCTGACAGACAGTTTTTAGTGTCAGTGCTTCCGGCCTTGCAGCTCAGGACCTGTGGATCAAAATGACAGCTTTGCGGATCAGAGATAAGCCCGTCGCGCTGGCCGTCCTGCGCGTCGCACTGCGCCAGCACGGCCTGATGAATCAACGGCAGGCGTGACGCTACAATAACAGCCTTGCCATCCGGACCGGTATTGGAAAGCGCCTGCCACGCGTGATAAACCGCGTTTTGCACCTGGAAGTTCATCGCCGCAGCACCGGCAATCACCCCATTAAAATCATGAGGATAACGCTGAGCTTCCATTAGCGCCTCGCGGCCGCCGTCTGAACATCCGTTAAAGTAGGAATAACGAGGCTGCTGGCCGTAATAGGTGGCGATCAGCTGCTTCGCCACCAGCGCAGTCAAATGCTGGCTGCGATAGGCAAAATCGACGCGCTTTTGCGGATTCTTACCAAAATCAGCTTCCTGCATGGTGTGACCCATATCGGTCGCGGCGATGGCAAAACCGTTGGCATTTAACGGCGTACAGCCTGCTGCCGCGCCAATTTGCAGGCCAATATTGCCACACAGTCCGCCGCAGCCGATTTGCATGTAACGCTGCACCCAACTGTCGGCTGGCAATAACACTTTAAAACCGATAGTCGGCTTTAACTGCCCTTCTATTTGGCAGAACGAAGCACCGTTTTGCTTGACCTCTTTGGCTGAGGTCACGCGACTTCCCGCGCCGCCAATCGATGACAAATCTGCCTGAGTCAGCGTCGAACAGGCGACGACAGGTTTAACCGCAGGCAAGGTCACGCCTCCGGTGGCTGTTACATTTGACTCGGCACGATTTGTTACAGGTTGCGCGGCTGCGCTTGGTGAAGTGGCGGCGAAACTGCTACCGCAGGCGATCACCAGCGACAACGTAGCCAGACTTTGGCCTAGCGCTTTAAAAACTTGTAAACTCATAAACACCCTTCCTTGATGGGTTATGTTATTTGCCAACAATTATATGAACTTTGAAACAATATAATCATAGCCTTTTATCGGCTCACGGTAATTTTTCTTACAGCGCATGAAACAAAGTGTGAATGGATTATTAATTAACGCCGCAAACCCGTTATTTCAGCCACGCTTTGTCTTCTCTCCTTAATATATTTCGGCGCAATCTTTGCGATTTCTTTACACTCCCCTTTTTTAAGCCAAACTCGTCAGAAGGTATATCAGCGACCAAGAATTTTTTTATCGTCTCAAATCAACAAATTAACCTCCATCTCGGCTTGAGTCTGCTTAAAGCAAAAAAGGACCTCACAGTAACTTCACAATTAAATAAAATAATATATTTCAATGAGTTAAAAGCCAACCCGCTTACTTCCCCCTCCTTGACCGCCTCATCATTTAGATATATCGTAATTTTGCTACTGTAAACTTAAAATATGCGTACTCACACGGACGATTAATTATTTGCCGACTTTAAATCAAGACCGCTTTTAATAGAGGCTCATAGCTTTTAAGAAAGGATTACCCCTTCTTTTTATGGCTTTATTTTTAAGCCCTTTAGTTCTGTTTTCATTTAAAAGTCCGTGGCTAATAAAAGTGCGTGGCGAAAAATACGCCGCCTCAGGGATTGTTGTAAGCCGAAACGAATTCACTCTATTAATTTGGACTCTCGCTATGCCATTACGCATGTTGTGTGTTTTAACGTTAATTGGCCTCTCCGGCCTTAGCCTTACCGGCTGTCATGATTCCACCACTCAGGAAAAACCCGCGCCCACTCAGGTCGGCGTAGTGACCTTAAAGGGCCAATTTTTTACCTATTCCAGTGATTTAACGGGCCGAACCACCGCCACCCTTACCTCCAGCGTACTGCCTCAGGTTGGCGGCATTATTCAAAAACGTCTATTCAAGGAAGGCGACGAAGTTAAAGCCGGCCAGCCGCTGTATCAAATTGATCCGTCGAGCTATAAAGCGACTTACGATCAGGCCGCCGCCGCGCTGCAAAGTGCCAAGGCGCTGGTGATTGCCGACTGCCAAAAAGCGCGTCGTTATTCGATTCTGGTTAAGGAACAGGGCATTTCCCAACAGGACGCCGAAGACGCCACCGCCACCTGCGGAGAAGACAAGGCGAGCGTTGCCGAAAAGGCCGCCGCGCTTGAGTCTGACAAAATCAACCTCGACTGGACCCGCGTTAACGCACCAATTTCTGGGCGGATTGGCATCTCAACCGTGACGCCGGGCGCGTTGGTCACCGCCGATCAAACCACCGCGCTGACGACCATTACCGCGCTCGACAGCATGTATGTCGATTTAACGCGTTCCAGCGTTGACCTGCTCGAGCTGCGCAAACGCGCGCTGGCGACCAACAGTAATACGCTTTCTGTTGTGCTGACGCTGGAAGATGGCTCGACCTATGCCGAAAAAGGCAAACTTGAGCTGACCGAAGTTTCCGTCGATGAAGCTACCGGCTCCGTCACGCTGCGCGCCGTGTTCCCTAACCCGCAACACCTGTTGCTGCCGGGCATGTTTGTTCACGCCAGCGTTGATGAGGGAGTGATTGAAAACGCGATTCTTGCGCCACAGCAGGCGATTATTCGTGACCCGAAAGGCAATGCGACGGCGTTGGTCGTTGATGCCAACAATAAAGTGGTGCTGCGAAATGTGGTCACCAGCACGCCATCGGGTCAGGATTATTTAATCCTTAACGGGCTGCAAGCAGGTGATCGCGTGATTGTCGAAGGCACCAGCAAAGTCAACGCGGGTGACGTCGTCAAACCGGTTGAAAGCACGCTAAATGCTAAGCCAGCCGCAACTAGCACCACACAGGGAGCGGCCTGATGTTCTCCAGCTTTTTTGTTCGCCGCCCCGTTTTTGCCTGGGTTATCGCTTTATTAATCATGATGGCGGGAATAATCGCCATTAAATCAATGGCCGTCGCGCAGTATCCCGAGGTTGCACCGCCGTCAGTAAGGATCAAGGCGACCTACACGGGCGCCTCGGCACAAACTATCGAAAACAGCGTGACACAGGTTATCGAGCAGCAGCTTACCGGCCTCGATAACTTGCTCTATTTTACCTCCACCAGCTCCTCGTCGGGCACCGTGCAGATTACCGTCAGCTTTAAGCTCGGGACTAACGCCGATACCGCGCAGGTTCAGGTGCAGGACAAACTCCAGCAGGCAGAATCGCGCCTACCGGAAGAGGTGCAGGAAGCCGGTCTGACGGTGACCAAATCTCAGTCCGACTTCCTGATGATCATGTCGCTGTATGACAAGACCAACAAAGCGACCAGCAATGATATTGCCGACTGGCTGGTCAGTAACATGCAGGATCCGCTGGCGCGCGTGTCCGGCGTAGGTAACCTCAACGTGTTCGGCAACCAGTATGCGATGCGAATCTGGCTGAATCCGACCAAGCTGGCCTCTTACTCGCTGATGCCTTCCGACGTCGAAACGGCGATCACCGCGCAAAATATTCAGCTTTCCGCGGGCAGCATCGGCTCGTCGCCGACCTCTTCTACCCAACAAATTACCGCGACGGTACAGGCCGAATCGCGGCTGCAAACGCCGGATCAGTTCCGCAATATAATCGTAAAAAGCCAGGCAGACGGCTCAGTGGTGCGCATCGGCGACGTTGCGCGCGTTGAAATGGGCAGTCAGGATTATATCGCCTCGTCGCGCCTGAACGGACACCCTGCCGCGGGCGTCGCCGTGATGCTGGCCGCCGGTGCCAACGCGCTCGATACCGCCAACGCCGTGAAAGCGACCATCGAGAAATATCGCAGCAGCATGCCTGCCGGTTATGACGTTGCCTACCCGAAAGACACCACCGAATTTATCAAGCTGTCGATTCAGGACGTAGTCGAAACTCTGCTGATCGCCATCGCGCTGGTCATCGCCGTGATGTACCTGTTCCTGCAAAACATCCGCGCCACGCTAATCCCTGCGCTGGCGGTGCCGGTCGTTCTGCTTGGCACGTTCGGCGTGCTGTCGGCGCTGGGTTATACCATCAACACGTTGACCTTATTTGCGATGGTGCTCGCCATCGGCTTGCTGGTCGATGACGCCATTGTTGTGGTCGAAAACGTCGAACGTATCATGAGCGAAGAAGGGCTCAAGGCGCGGGCGGCGACGGAAAAATCGATGGGCGAAATCTCGGGCGCGCTGGTGGCGATTGCCGTGGTGCTGTCGGCGGTATTCTTGCCCATGGCCTTCTTTGGCGGCTCGACGGGCGTCATTTATCGCCAGTTTTCCGTCACGCTGATTTCCGCGATGGCGCTGTCAGTCGTGGTCGCGCTGACACTCACGCCCGCCCTTTGCGGCTCCTTGTTGCGTCATAGCAAGCCTCATAACAAAGGCTTCTTCGGCGGCTTTAACCGCATTTATTCCAGCACCGAACATCGGTATAAGCACGGCGTGCTGAAAGGCCTGCGTCGTCCGGCGATCATGATGATTGGCTACGCCGCGCTGGCGGGCGCGATGGGCATGCTGATGCTGCACTTACCGACCAGCTTCCTGCCGAACGAGGATCAGGGACAGGTCATGGTGCAGTTCACCCTGCCCGCCGGGGCCTCGATTAATCGCACCAATCAGGTCAATACCGAAGTCACCAACTGGTTCCTGAATCAGGAGAAAGCCAATACCGACGTGGTGTTTTCTATCACCGGCTTTAACTTTAGCGGCAACGGCGACAACGTCGGCATGGCGTTTGTGGCGCTGAAAGACTGGGACAAACGTCCGGGCGCGAATAATACCGCGCAGGCGATCGTCGAACGGGCCAATAAAGAGTTGGCAAAAGTGACCGATGCGAAAGTAATCGCCATGACGCCGCCTGCGGTGTCGGGGATGGGTCAAAGCAACGGTTTCACCTTCGAGCTGATGTCGGCGGGCGGCACCAGTCACGATGACCTGCTGAAAATGCGCGATCAGCTGATTGCCGAGGCCAATAAAAGTCCTGAACTGCAATCTGTACGCGCCGCCGATTTACCGGAAACGCCACAGTTAAAAGTGAATATCGATAATAACAAAGCCGTCGCGCTGGGACTGGATCTCAGCGATGTTACCGCCACCTTGAGCAGCGCGTGGGGCGGAACCTACGTCGATGACTTTATCGATCGCGGCCGTGTAAAAGAAGTCTATATCATGGGCGACAGCCAGTTCCGTTCGCAGCCCAGCGACCTGAATAAATGGTTTGTGCGCGGCACCAACAGCAGCGGCGACAGCGTAATGACGCCCTTCTCCTCCTTCGCGACGACGCAGTGGTCTTATGGTCCGCAGACGTTGACCCGCTATAACGGCGTCACGGCTTTCGAGATCGACGGTGAAAACACCAGCGGCTACAGCTCGGGCGCGGCGATGGATAAAATGGCCGAACTGGCCGGAAAACTGCCTAAAGGCTCGACCTTCGCGTGGAGCGGCCTCTCTCTTCAACAGCAGTTGGCGAGCGGGCAAACCGGCATTCTGTACGCTATCTCTATTATGGTGGTGTTCCTTTGTTTAGCCGCGCTCTATGAAAGCTGGTCGGTGCCCTTCTCGGTCATTCTGGTGATTCCGCTCGGCATTTTGGGTGCGTCGCTCGCGGCTTCGCTGCGCGGACTCAACAACGATATTTACTTCCAGGTGGCGCTGTTGACCACTATTGGACTGTCGTCGAAAAACGCCATTCTGATCGTTGAATTTGCCGAAGCGGCGGTTAAGCAAGGGATGACGCTTTCTGCGGCGGCAATTTCAGCGGCGAAAACCCGTCTGCGCCCTATCCTCATGACTTCTATCGCCTTTATTGCCGGCGTAATGCCACTGGCGCTCTCTACCGGCGCGGGTGCCAACAGCCGAATCGCGATTGGTACCGGGATTATTGGCGGTACGGTGACGGCAACATTACTGGCTATTTTCTTTGTGCCGCTTTTCTTTGTGCTGGTGAAACACTTCTTCACTCGCCGTGATCATTCCGAGGAGTAATGAATGTTTGAGCCTAAGCATTTCTGTCGTTTAAGTATTATCACCCTGTCAATGTTATTGGCAGGCTGTATCTCGCTGGACCCACACTATCAGCGCCCGGCTCCGGCGGTGCCAACCGTTTGGCCGCAGCAGGGAAAAAGCGTCGCCGCGACCACCGTTTTAACTGACTGGCAGCATGTCATTGCCGATCAGCGACTAAATAAAGTGGTTGAACGCGCGCTGGTCAGCAACCGCGATTTGCAGGAGGCGATTGCCGACATTGAGGCCGCGCGCGCCCTGTACGGCGAAGAACGCGCGGCGCTGTTCCCAACCGTTGACGCCGAACTGACGCATACTCGCAGCCGCACCGCGAGTGAAGGCATCAGCAGTTCTTCAGAGGCCAACGGCAGCGTCAGCAGCTTTGAGCTCGACCTCTTTGGTCGTAATCGCAGTCTGGCGCGAGCGGCGAAAGAGACCTGGCTTGCCAGTGAAGCCACGGCGCAGAACACCCGCATTACGTTAGTTTCCGAAACTACCACCGCGTGGATAACGCTTGCAGCGGACAACAGTAATCTGGCGTTAGGTAAGCAGACGATGGCGAGCGCCGCCGATACGCTGCGTATCACTCAGTTGCAACTTAAAGAAGGCACGGCCGCCGCCGGTGACGTGAGTTCTGCAATGACGACTTATCAGCAGGCGCGCGCCAGCGTGGCGAGTTATCAGACGCTGGTCGCACAGGACATTAACGCCTTGAATTTGCTGGTCGGCGAAACGGTGCCTGCCAACCTGCTGCCTGAAACTATTGAAACGCTGTCACCGCAGGCGATCGCTATTGTTCCGGCGGGCACCTCGTCGACACTCTTATTGCGTCGTCCTGATGTTGTCGAAGCCGAGCACAATCTGTTGAGTGAAAACGCCGACATTGGCGCCGCGCGGGCTAATTTCTTCCCGACGATTTCGTTAACTGCCAGCGCGGGTGTCGGCAGCAGCTCGCTCTCGAGCCTGTTCAGTCACGGCGCGAACGTCTGGTCATTTGCCCCTAGCGTGACCTTGCCGTTGTTCACCGGCGGCAGCAATCTTGCGCAGTTGCATTACGCACAGGCCGAGAAAAAGGGTTTGGTCGCCGCGTATCAGAAGGCGATTCAGACTGCGTTTGAAGACGTCGCCAACGCGCTGGCCCGCCGAAATACGCTTGATGAGCAGTTAGACGCCCAGCAGCAGGCGGTGGCGTCTGCGCAACGCAGCTTTGATTTGGCGAAACGCAGTTATGAAGTCGGAACGGGGGATTATTTAACCGTGTTAACAGACCAAAGGACTTTGTGGTCCACGCAGCTTGACCTTGTATCCTTACAGGAGATTGATTATGAAAATCGTATTACGTTGTGGGAGTCTATAGGAGGAGGAGTTTGATTTTGGAAATCTAATGGCAAATTTTTTTAGGTCAAAAGCATGCGCTTCGCTTACTGCGCGGCGCTAAGCTTGACCGAGCCATTGCGGTCTTTAAGGTCAACTGCATGCGCTTCGCTTACTGCGCGGCGGCGCAGACCGCCCAAAAGGTATGCCAAGGCGCATACCCTTTGGAATCCCGCGCCTTTTTTTCCACAGCTGCAACTTGAGAGCTGAAAAAGTGAGATCTTTCCAGCGACTTCAAAGTGTGGCGTAGGTCGCGGCGCTTCGCGCTCCCGTCACTTCCCTCAGAAGCCAAAAACGTCTTCTTCACTTCGCTCCGCGCCGCCCCAATACCGCCAAATACAGCCTTAAAAGAAAAAACGGATACTTTTAAGCGGTCAAAGGCCGATCCTTCAACCTAAAACTTATTGTTTGAGGGATCGGTTTTTGACCGCCTAAGAGTTATCGGTTTTTCTTTTGAAACTATTATTGGCGGGATCGGGGCGGCGCTGAGTGGAGTGATTTGAGACGTATTTGGCTCAAATCCGTAATGAAGGAATGGCGAAGCCGCGCGACCTACGCCACACACTGTGATAACTGGAAAGATCTCCCTTTCTCGTCCTCAAGTTGCAACTTTGGAAAAAAAGCGCGGGATTCTCAAGGGTGTTCGCTTAGGAACATCCTTGAGGCGGTCTGCGCCGCCGCGCAGTAAGCGAAGCGCATGCCGTTAAATTTGAATTTGAATTTAAAGTCAAAGACCTGGAATCTAAAAAAATTGCCTTTAGATTCCAAATCTAAAATCAGGATTCGATCCAACTCGTCTGCGCATTAGTAAACTCACGAATACCAAAGTGTGATAATTCACGCCCAAAACCACTCTTTTTAACACCGCCAATCGGGACTCTTGGGTCAGAGAAACTTGGAGAGTTAATAAACATCCCGCCAGTGTAAATCTGCTTCGCCAAGGCTCTGGCTGCCTCAATGTCACGGCTCCACAGGCTTCCCGCCAAACCAAACTCGGAATCATTAGCCATGCTGACCGCGTGTGCAGCGTCTTTGGCAACAATCAGGGAAGCCACCGGGCCAAACAACTCTTGTGTGAAGCTGGTCATGCCGGGCTTAACGTTGCCTAAAACTGTAGGCGCGTAATAATTGCCTTCGCCGGAAATAGGCTCGCCGCCAAGCAATAATGTTGCACCTTCAGAAAGCGTGGCTTTGACCTGACCGTCCAGCTCGTCGCGGAGATCGAAACGCGCCATTGGGCCGAGATAAGTATTTTCTTCACGCGGATCGCCGATTTTCAACGCTTTAACAGCCGCCAAGAACTTCTCGGTAAATTCGGCCATGACGGATTCTGCCACGATGATTCGTTTGGCAGAAACACAAATCTGACCGTTATTCAGGAATCGTCCGGCAATCGCACCCTGCACGGCGGCGTCGATATCAGCGTCGGCTAAAACGATGAACGCATCAGAACCGCCCAGTTCCATCACGCATTTTTTCAGCGCAGCGCCCGCCATAGAAGCAATCGCAGCACCGGCACGCACACTGCCAGTCAACGTGATCGCGGCAATACGGTCGTCTTTGATACTCTGTGCAACGGCAGTGTTATCTGCATTATAAACGTCAAACAAACCCTGTGGACAACCTGCTTCAGTGACAACGTCACGCAGTAAATAAGCTGAACCCATGACGTTTGGCGCCGGTTTTAGCAGGTAACTGTTGCCTGCCAGAATAATTGGCACCGCGCCACGCAGCACCTGCCAGATTGGGAAGTTCCAAGGCATAACAGAAAGCACCGGACCCAACGGCAAATAGTTGACCCACGCTTTATCATTTTCAACTAACGTCGGCTCAGGAGCCAACATGGCAGGACCCTGCTCGGCGTACCATTCGCACAGTTTGGCGCTTTTCTCGACTTCGGCCAGTGCCTGAGTAATCGGCTTGCCCATCTCCAGCGTCATCATTTCGCCCAGTGCGCGCGCATGTTTACGCAGACCTTGCGCGATGTTCAGCAGCAGTTCAACGCGTTCGCTCATCGCGGTGTTTTTCCAGCTATCGAAAGCCGTGCGCGTGCACTGCAAGGCAGCATCAACCTCGGCTGCGGTCGCAAACGGATACTGTTTTACCAGCTCGCCCGTCGTTGGGTTACGCGAAAATGCGCCCACTGGAGCCGTCTGAGTTGCCGTTGTTCTTTCTGTTGTCGCTAATGAAGCTGAATTTGAATTTGTCATCTTGGCCACCTGTTTAATAAGGATGAGGACTTTCTTTTCGAAACTGCTATCTGCTGACAAGAGTAAGCTTGTTAAAGCGTTTTGAAAAATGAATAATAATGAAAATAACCGTCTCAATATGAGAAGGATTGTTTTGATAAAGATTGGTTTTATAAAGATTGGTTTGAAACGTCTTGGCAGGAGGTAAATCGTGGACTTGACCCAGCTTGAAGTATTCGTTGCCGTCGCCGATGAAGGTAGCGTCACCGCCGCAGCCGATAAAATGCATCGCGTGCCGTCAAATATTTCTACCCGTATCAAACAGTTGGAAGAAGAACTGGGCACGCCGCTGTTTCATCGCGAGAAACTGCGGCTGCACATTTCCGATCCGGGCAAGACGTTTTTAAACTATGCGCGGCGCATTCTGGCACTGGCCGAAGAGGCAAAACAGAGCGTTTCGGGGCAAAAACCCAACGGAATATTCACGTTGGGCGCGATTGAAAGCTGCGCCGCCGTACACATTCCGCCGGTTCTATCGCGCTATCATCAGGCTTATCCCGACGTAGAACTCGACCTTTCAACCGGTCCGTCTGGCGATATGATCGACGGAATTTTAGCGGGACAATACAGCGCTGCCTTTGTCGATGGTCCACCAAAACATCCCGAACTTGAAGGCGTTCCGGCATTTGATGAGGAGATGGTATTAATTTCGGCGCTGAATCACCCAACCGTTAGCCGTGCGCGGGATATTTCAGGATCGACGATTTACGCCTTCCGCGCCAACTGCTCTTATCGCCGCCTGTTTGAAAACTGGTTTGCGCAGGACAACGCCGTACCCGGCAAAATTTACGAGATGGAGTCGTACCACGGTATTGTCGCCTGCGTCACGGCGGGCGCGGGATTGGCGCTAGTGCCGGCCAGCATGCTCGCCAGTATGCCGGGCAAATCGGGTGTGAAAATCTATCCGTTGGGCGACGAAATGGGCAAAATAAAAATCTGGCTGATGTGGCGCAAAGGAGCCGCATCAGCCAATCAACGCGCGATGGTAAGCCTGCTAGAGGCTCAATCCGCGCGTTGAGGTACAGAGTTAATTAGATACCTCGTTGGTTAATAACTACGTTAAAAGCTTGTGCATCAGGAAAATTTCTCGAGCGGACAAGCGTTTACTGACTGTTTTTAACTAACAGGTTTTAATTGAATGAAAGGAATTTATTGCACTTCTTCATGGAAGGCGGCGGTGCGCATTTTCCAGTACGCAGAGGTACGGATGGCGTTCACGTCATGGCCCTTTTCTTCCACGAAAATATTTCGTAGCGCCTTGATGATGGAGGCTTCGGCGGCGCACCACACAAAACCTTCACCTGCGGCGAGCTGATGTTGATTTGCCCACTCAATCAACTGCTCAGAAGAGTCTACCCAGATGATTTCTGCGTCAGCCTGAGTCGGGAATTCACGGCGGTCCTGTGGATTATTGGCCAGCGCCACGACAGTCACGCGAGCACCGGCCGGTAACTCTTCCAGACGACGGGAAATAGCCGGGAATGCCGTTTCATCGCCAAACATCAGCTGCCATTGATAGTCCATCGGAATCACACGCGAGCCGCGCGGCCCACCAATCTTGGCGATGTCACCCACTTTGACCTTTTCAGCCCAATCATTGGCCGGCCCTTCGCCATGCATCGCGAACTCGACCACCAGCTCTTTTTTCTCGTTGCTGTAGCTTCTTGGGGTGTAATCGCGCATCGCGGGTTCGTCGGTGCCGTTATCAAAGAAAAATTTAATGTGGTCGTCGAAAGAGGAGCTGATAAACGTGTCGAGCGAATCACCGCTCAGGATAATACGTTTGAAATTTGGGCTGATTTCTTCAACGCTGACAACGTCGAGCGTGCGGCGAACAATTTCGTGGCGGATGTGCTGTACGCGGCTAGTGGAGGTGTTATCGGTCATGGTAAGATGTTTCCGCTTAGTTGATATTATCAACAATCTAAATTTTATAGGAGACAATGTCAACTAATGACCGACTCACCCAATGAAGATGTGATGTGGATTATGCACATGATCATGCATCGCTACCGCGCCAAACAGTTTGAGCTGCTGCGTGACGGCAACTACGACATCACGCACATGGAAGCCAAAGTTTTAAGCTATGTTGGCCGCCATCCGGGCGCGATGCAAGGAGAGTTGTCACGCTTCATGGAGAGAGATAAAGCCCAATTAGCCAGATTAATCAAAGGGCTGCGCGATAAATCTCTAGTAATCAGCGAGATGGATCCAGATGATCGCCGCAGCGTGCGGTTGACCCTCACCGACGCCGGTAATCACATCAGAACTATCATGAAACGCGAAGGCAAACGCTTGACCGAGCTTGGCGTTTCCGGCTTGAGCGAAGAAGAGCACCAGCAGTTACTTAAGTTGGTGCACAAGGTTTATGAGAATTTCGAATGAAAGCTTTTCAAATGAAAGACTTTCGAATAAAAAAACCTATGACTCGAAAGTCATAGGCTCCACAAGTGGGATAAAAATCACATTCGACAAGACCGGGGAGATCTCAACAACATTACTGCTCTGACTTCAGGAGAAAATCACTTACCGCAAAGCTGCTTAGCACAGCTCATTCCAATAACTGCGACGTAATAGCCGCTGATATTGACTACTTCTGGCGATACCAGGAAGGGTCAATATTTCCGAGTTCGATGCCATATAACGATCCTGTTACAAGAAGCGATTCGACCAAACGTGAACTGTCCGCTGTGGACTGCGAAAAGAATGTCGCAGAACATCGACGTTTAACACGTTGCCATAGGGAATTAGCGGAAACATTTTTGGCCATTATTCACTCCTTATTGCGGGTTGCGTTAGGGGCGTATTCCCCGTCGACTGAAATCAGTAAAACAATATTCGCCGCGTAAATGAAATATTCCTTTTAACTTTACTTATCAGAAAAAATGCATTTGCTTAAGCCACCGCACTGTGCAATTTTAGCCAAGTCATTTAGTACCAACCAACTCACTGTTTTTTCTATATTTTCTTAATAATTACAGATTAGGAAAATAGTGTTTCTTTATCTAACTCTTTCATCCTCACTTAAAAAAGGACGGTAAAATGTTTAGAGTCGACTTGCTACCCATTAATCCAACTAATCCAACTAATAGCCTCAATAATTTGCAAGATGAACGCATTATTTCTGCCTTTGGTAGCGGAAAGGCGTTAACTAATACGCACAAAGAGCTGTTGAGCAATTATCAAACAACATTGGATAGAGCAATGAAAAGATTTGGCGATGAGCGCCAATCAAGCAGAAAATTATGTTTGCGAGGAGTGGCAGATCTCAAAAACATGGCGAAAGCCATTGCCGATGAGAGTAAAAATGAAGGTGCAGCGGGGTTAAAACAGGAGCAGACGTTATCACGGATTAGAGCTTATAGCGGCTATGTCGCGAGAGTTAGCCCGCACTGTAACAGTCAGTTTGGCGTCAATTTATATAACGGCCAAGTCAATTCGCCTCAGGAAGCCGTAAAAGAGGCACGACAAAATAACAGGGAGGTCAGGCTAGAAAATAAAATCCAGCGCTTAAGCGGAATGCGTAATAAGCTGGTAGAGCAAAATAATAGCCTCTATGACGACTTGCGAACTTTCCGTAATACGTCTCTGCCACAGAATCCGCTATTTTATAACCACAGAAAAACGGTAGACCGATTAACGCCGAGGAACCATCTCGCAAGAGACGATCTCGCCTGTCGGCACAATGTCGCTTCACTAGATATTCTTGCCTCTGGTTTACCCCAATATTTTGCCGATACCCGTGACGACATTGTCAATAATTGCCGCAGTCTCGAAATGATTAATCTAAAATTGATTGCGCTTTCGTTGAGTCATCACCACTAAAGGTTATTGCCCCCTCTACTGCTGCCAGTAGAGGAGGTTAATTTCTTGTTCATGCAATTGGTGATTAGCAATCTATTCTCGACGTAAACGGCGAGAAATAACATTGCCTAAAGATTGTAATCCCTGCACCACAATAATTAAGACAATGGCCGTGGAAACCGTGGCAAAGGTATCGAATCGCTGATAGCCATAGGTAATGGCTAAATCCCCTATCCCACCGCCGCCTACAGTACCGGCCATCGCCGTTGCGCCAATAAGACCGATGGTTGCAGTGGTCAACGCCAAGACTAAAGAAGCCAAAGCCTCGGGCAATAAAAAATGCCAGATGGCCTGCAAAGGCGTTGCACCCATCGATTTTGCCGCTTCGATAATGCCCGGATTAATTTCCAGCAGAGAGTTCTCCACCAGTCGAGCAATATAGGGCGCGATATAAATAATCAACGGCACAATAGCCCCTGCCGTGCCGATCGTCGTATGTACCACCAGTCGAGTGAAAGGGATAATAGAAATCAGCAGGATAATGAAAGGCAGTGACCTCACAACATTGATAATCGGGTTAATCACTTTATAGAAAAATTGATTGTGAACCAGCCCGCCGGGACGGGTAATGACTAATAAAATGCCTAATGGGATTCCAAGTAATGAACCAATCAGCAGGGAGACGCTGACCATCACCAATGTATCGTGCATGGCGGCCAGAAACTGGTCAAGAGTAATGGCGGTTTCAAACATTAATGCAACTCCTCAACCCGAACGCCTGAATTTTGGAGAAAATCTGTCGCGCGGGCTAATAGCTCGGCGTCGCCGGATAACTGAATTATCATAAAGCCAAGCACGGTATCTTGAACCTCCGACATGCTGGCAAACAGGATATTAAATTCAATATCGAAGGTCTTAATCATTTGATATATCACCGGCTGACCTGCCGTCTCACCTAAAAATTCGAGACGATAACGGCGAATATGCTGATTCGTATTGGAAGCTTGCTCTATGCTTTCCGGCAAACTGTCGCGAATAAGCGTGCGCACAAAATTGAGCGTTGTCGGATGCTGCGGCTGACCAAATACGTCTAATACATTTCCGTGCTCGACAATGCTACCGTTATCCATCACCGCCACTTTATTGCAGATCTTTTGAATCACCGACATCTCGTGAGTAATAAGCACCAGCGTGACGTTAAACTGCTCGCTAATACGCTTGAGCAGCATCAGAATTTGCACGGTAGTTTGCGGATCAAGTGCGGAGGTGGCCTCGTCGCAAAGCAGAATAGAAGGATTAGTTGCCAGAGCGCGGGCAATGCCGACACGCTGCTTTTGCCCGCCGGAGAGTTCGGCCGGATAACTCCCACCGCGATCGGCTAACCCGACCAGCTCAAGTAATTCATTAACCCGCTGATGAATAAATGCTTTGTTTTTGCCTGCAAGAATCAACGGAATCGCCACGTTTTTCCAGACGGTTTTTGACTCCAGCAAATTAAAACCCTGAAAAATCATGCCAATATCTTTCTTCATTTCCCGCAGTTGTTTGGCATTATATTCGCTAATAACTTTGTCTTTGACGATTACTCTGCCCGAGCTGGGCGCTTCGAGCGCATTGATGAGTCTGACCAAGGTACTTTTACCTGCGCCGCTGTAACCAATAATGCCGTAAATATCGCCCTGTTCGACTTTCAAATTGATATTCTTGAGTGCCTGAGTAATTTTCCCTTTTCGTTGAAATACCTTATCAACGTCGTGCAGTTCAATCATTGCCTCGCCCCGAAAATTACTAACTGCCCTAATGCTCACCGAATAATCCGGTGAGCCGATGGATTCTTATTGGTAAACTGCAAATTTCTTGGCAATTTATCTTTTTAGTGAGTCCGCGATTACTTCAAATAATCGGGCAGCAAATACCCCTGATACTGCGCATTGGAAAGGATATATTTTTTGAATTCGGCAGAGTGATAACCTGCAACAATGTCTTTGGCAAACTGCGCGTCTTTATTTTTACCGGCAATTGTCACAATGTTAATAAAGCCTTTTACCGGATTCTCAAGCTTCAGCGCGCTGTTGAGTTTCAAACCGCTGGAGACGGCAAAATTGCCCTGAATTGCACCATAGTCTACATCAGGCAATGCGCGAACCTGCTGAGCGTTATCCATCTCTTTAAAGATCAGCTTATACGGATTTTCGGTGATGTTTTTCTGCGAGAAGGTGGCCGGATCGGATTTCGGCGAGATTTTTATCCACCCTAAATCTTGCAACAGCAGAGCCGCGCGGTATTCGTTTGATGCCTGATTTGGCACCGAAACTGTTTCCCCCGGCTGAGGTTTATCACCGGCTTTATGTTTGTTGGAGTACAACCCCATTGGCGGCGTAGGCACCTGAACGATACCAATATTATTTATGCCGAGACGGTCGTTGATTGACTGTAAATAGATGGGATGCTGCATGATATTGCCGTCAATCTCACCGCTGTCTACCGCGTTATTGACCTGAATACCGTCGCTGAAATCTTTATAAACCAGCTTATATCCCTTGGCTTCCAGAAAGGGACCCACGCCTTTGGCAAACTGCTCTTGATATGGACCCGGATTAAAGCCCAACGTTATCGTTTTTTGCGCAGAATCAGCAGCATAAACGGCGGAGGTAAAGGCCATAGTTCCAGCAATACCGCCAGTGATAAACAGTAAAGTTGCCACCAAATTTTTCTTGAACATCGACATAAAAAATAGCCCTATTTTGATTGTTAATCGTCAAGGGCTATCCAATCATATTGACTCGCCGGAGCTAAACAATAAAAACCGCATAGCTAAGTCATTTATTATCTAACTCTGGCGAAAGTGGAATTGGCAGTTAAATTAATAATGGAACAGGTAATGTCAGAGCATTATGAAACTAAGATGTCGGCGTAATAACGCTCGGCGACGTCAGGATGCGATCGCAAACGCCCTTTTAAATAGTTCCAGCCAACGTCTCGCAATAACGGATTCTGTGGATCACTTTCGGGGCCATTTGCCTGCGCAGCCAACTCGGCGGGCAACTGGAATACCGGCACGACGGCATCAAGTTTTGCACCAAGGAAAAATGCCAGCGAAAGACGCTCCTGACCCGCCGGTGGTGCTATTACACGGTGAACCGTGGCTCGCAAATAGCCGTTGGTTGCCAGTTCCAAAAGCTCGCCAATATTGACCACAAATGCGCCCTCGATTGGCAATGCATCGACCCAATGCCCCTCGTCGACTTCAACCTGTAGCCCCTTTTGCTTATCCTGTAATAAGAAGCTCAGGAAACCAGAATCTTTATGCGCACCCACGCCCTGATTGCTTTCACCCTCGCTGCGTCCAGGATAACGTATCAGCTTGATGTGTTCGTTAGGTTTATCGCCATAAAGCGGGTCAAAGGCGTCGATAGGCAGTGAGAGTGACTCAGCGAAGGCACGCAGAATTTTCAGCGACATTCCGGTCATGGTCTTCTGCCACTCGAGCAGCAGCGGTTTGAGCTCGGGAAGAGAGTCCGGCCATTGATTTGGTCCCTGTAAACGCGACCATGCTGGAGAATTTTCGTTTTGCGGAATAGGCAAACGCTCAGCGCCTAGGTCAAACTGCTCGCGCCAATCAGGCTGGCCCCGGGTTCGTTCCGATGCTGCGCGATTATAGCCACGAAAATGCTTCGAATGGATCATCGCCACCTTATCTTTCTCACTTTCCGGAAGTGCAAAGAATTGCCGCGAGGTATTTTGCACCTCAGTCAGCAAAGTAAGGTAAACGCCATGATTTATCAAATAAAAGAAGCCGATATCCCTTGCAGCTACGCGAAGTTCTTGTAGAAATTCCGCGCGCTGCTCTGGGGTTCCGTCGAGTTTTGACAGGTCAATAACAGGAATTGAAGAGGCTGTAGAATGAGACATAACTGACTCCCTAGTTAATCTGATTCCACTCTATCACCACGAATCCTGGCTCCTTAAGGATTTAAAATGCATTACTTATGCAGGATCCTGCTTGTTCTGCGGTTTAGAAACGAAAATGCTAAAACCAGCCAGCAATGCCAGCACGCCGCCTAATACGAATGCCGCCGAGGTGCCCTGCGTATCCGCCAGAACGCCGCCAAAAAAGGCACCCGCCGCCAGCGCGATTTGGAAAACGCAAACCATCAATGCCGATCCACTTTCGAACATCGCTGGTGCAGCCTGATAAATCCAGATATTCAGACAAACCGGTAATGCACCGAAAGCCAAACCCCAAATAACGATAAGCGTCGAGGCCGCCACTACGCTGCTACTGAGTTGCGAAGCGATAAGCACCGAAAATGCGAGCAGCAAAATATTGCCCAGAAATGCCCGTTTAACGCCGAATTCACGCACGGTAATTTCGGTCAGGAAGGTCCCGACCAGCCCGGCAATCCCGTAGCCCATCAGTAACAGCGAGATATCGGAGGCTGAAAGTTTGACCTGAAAACGCAACCACGGCTCGAGATAGGTATAAGCAGAAAACTGTGCGGCGGCCATAAAGATGCCGATGAACAGCCCGCGTCGTACACCTTTGATTTTCGCGACGGTCAGCAAGGATCCTAGTCCCAATGAATTTTGCGCCGGTAATGATGGCAGCGCGATCCATTGATAAACGAAAACGGCAATTGCCAGCACGGTATTAACCGTAAACGCCATGCGCCAGCCAAACAGTTCGCCGATAAAGGCGCCCGCAGGCACGCCCGCGACGGTGCCGACTGCCACGCCCGCGCTTATCAATGAAATTGCCCGTGAGCTTTGCGCCTCTGACACCAGCCTTCTACCCGCCGGAATAGCAAATGCCCAAAAGCCGCCGACGCCAAATCCGAGAATCAACCGCCCAACTAACAGCGCAGGAAAACTGTGCGCAAACATGGCGATAGCGTTGGAAAGAATGATACAGCCCGACAGGATCAGCAGTAAGGTTTTGCGGTTCAGCTGGCGGGAAATCAGCATAATCAGCGGCGCGGCCACGGCGGCGACTAATCCCGGCAACATAATCGCCCATCCCGCCTGCCCTTCGGAGACGTTGAGCGCGTGGGCTATCGGAGAGAGCAAGCCAATAGGCAGAAATTCGGTATTCACTAACGCAAAGGTTCCACAAGCGAGTGAGAGCACCGCGAGCCAGCGTTGAAGTGAGGTAGTAATGGGGTCGGTGTTTAATGTTGAACATTGGGACATAATAGTTATTTCCAACAGGTAAATTATTTAGATTTGGAATCTAAAGGCAAAGTTTTTTAAAAGGGTTTAATTTTTTAATTTCAAATTTAGTTTTGAATTCAAGTTCAAGTTCAAGTTCAAGTTCAAGTTCAAGGGCATGCGCTTTGCTTACTGCGCGGCGGCGCAGACCGCCCAAAGAGGCGCAGTCGCTCGCCCCTTTGGAATCCCAAGCTTTTTTTCCACAGCTGCAACTTGAGGACTAGAAAGTTACATCTTTCCACAAACTCCAATGTGTGGCGTGGGTCGCGGTGCTCCGCACTCCCGTCACTTCGCTCAGAAGCCAAAAACGTCTTCTTCACCTCCGTTCCGCGCCGCCCTGAAGCCGCCAATTACAGCTTTTACTACAAAAGCGGAAACTCTTGGGCGGTCAAGGACCGATCCCTTAAAGGTAAAAATCTTTTTGTTTGTTTTACCAGAATAAGCATAAATTTCTTAGCTGATATTGAGATTATTAAATCAAGTATTTATATATTTAATTTCTGATATTTATATGATTTTGCATTATTTGATACTAAATATTGATAGAAGGATAAGCAATCGGTGCCTTAGCACAAATATATAACCAGCTTTAAACTTAGAAAGAGTGAGTTGAGGAATCGGCCTTTGACCTCCTAAGAGATCCCGCCCTTGCCGTAATAGCTTGAGGGATCGGCCCTTGACCGCCTAAGAGTATCCGCCCTTGCCGTAGAGGGTTGAGGGATCGGCCCTTGACCGCCTAAGAGTATTCGCCCTTGCCGTAGAGGTTGTGATTGGCGGGATCAGGGCGGCGCTGAGCGGAGATGAACAAGACGTTTTTGGCTTGTGAATGTAGCGAGGGAAGCGCGAAGCGCCGCGACCTACGCCACGCGCTGTGGTCGCTGGAAAGATCTCCCTTTGTAGTCCTCAAGTTGCAGCTGTGGAAAAAAAGCTCGGATTCCAAAGGCTCGAGCGACTGCGGGCCTTTGGTCGGTCTGGGCCGACGCCCAGTAAGCGAAGCGCATGCATTTGACTTTAAAAACCGCAAAGGCTCGGTTAAGCCTCTGTGTTTCTGGGCCGACGCCCAGTAAGCGAAGCGCATGCTTTTGAACTCGAACTCGAACTTGAACTTAAACTTGAACTTAAAAAAATTGCCTTTAGATTCCAAATCTAAAAACTAAGAGCTTGTTCAAGCTCAGTGCCCCCCATTGACACTGATAATCTCTCCATTAATGAATCCGGCGTATTCCGACGCCAAAAATAGTGTTGTGGAGGCTATCTCCTCCGCTGTCCCTAGCCTCCTAAGCGCGATACCCGCCAGCAGGCGTTTTTGTACCTCTTCTCCCATGGCGTCCCACTGTTTTTGTGTGGCTTCGTTGGTTATCACGAAACCGGGAGCCACTGAGTTTACCCGAATACCGAAAGGCCCAAGCTCGTGAGCTAACTGACGAGTTAGCCCCAAAATCGCGTGTTTTGAAGCACAGTAAGCCTGTACGCCGGTTAACGAAGCTTTTAAAGCCGCGCCAGAACTGATGTTAACAATTGCCCCCTTTCCGGCTTGCTTCATTATCGGCGCCACCGCGCGGCTAAGTGCAAACGTTGCGCCAAGGTTAATGGCAACCACCTTGTCCCACTGTTCGTCAGTGATTTCTTCAATAGGTCGCCCGCTTTGACCCACGACACCGCCTGCGTTGTTAATTAAAGCGTCAATTTTACCGCCGGTTATCTCGCTAACGCTGTCGATCCACTGCTGCGCGGCTTGGCGATCGCAGAGGTCAACGACGGTGGTGTGAATGCCGAAAGCGTTAAGATCCTCAAGTTTTTGCTGTTGAATGTCGCAACCAAAAACGGTGGCACCCGCTTCGGCAAAACGCAGTGCTATTTCGCGTCCAAAACCGATCGCCGCGCCGCTAATGGCAATGTTCATGCCTTTGAAATTCATCATTTTTCGAGTAACTCCAAAATATTGCAGTCAGACTGCGGACGTTTTCCTTGTTCGATTTCTTTAATCAGCTGGATAAGGCCCTCAGTCTTCGGACACTTGATTCCAAACTCTGCGCCGATGCGTACAACCTCACCCAGTTGGCCGTCGACTTCGGTGGTACGTTTTCGTATGGCTAAATCACGCCAGATACCCGAATGCGTTTTCACATTGGGGCGATTGAATTCCACCATATCGATAATGCTCTGCTCGCTTAATGAAAGCGGAGCCTCAGGATCGAAAGCCTCTGGGTTGAAACCGTTAAAACTTTTCAGCGCGATGCCATTTGCTCGCCCTACAGCGACCACCTCTCCTGCTAATTCACGCCATAACGGCCACAATTCTTGACGAGCGAGAGAGTCTGCAATGCCGACCTCGCCCACCGCCTGCGCAAATAACAGAGAGGCATAGCCCAATTTTCCCCATAAATAGGCATTAATGTCGCTGGTTAAAATGGCGTCGGGTTCAAAGTGACAGATGTCTTGATGCAGGGCGACCACGCGCGGAGTAATTTGCCCATCGAGCTCGCCGACTACCACGGCAGCCCGGTTGGAATAGGTAATTTGGCCAGGTGCGGTCCAGTCGGCACCAAAATTAACGAACGAACCTAGCGTGCGCGCTTTGCCTACCACTGATGCGATAGTTTTTTCACACAATCCGTTTTGGACAGAAAGCACAAAACCGTCTTCGGCGAGAAAAGGCTGCAAGGTCTCACTGGCAATAAGAGTGTGATGCGATTTTACGGCCAGAAAAATACGTGACCAGCGGGTATCAGGGTGAGCCTTTAATAGCGTTGCTGGCGTAAAAGCTGCAGCATGTTGGGTAAAATTGTCGATAGGCCCAGAAATAGTTAACCCCTGTTGCGGATCGTTCATTGCAGCAACATGAGCCTCGTCAATATCGACAAAAGTGACATCATAGCCAGCACGTAAGAGATACGCGCCCAACGTGCCGCCGATGGCTCCCGCTCCCCAAATCAAAATATCTTTCTTCATTTCGCCCTCGTTAATTGCATGACCCTATTACTCGAGTAAATACCCAAACCATCTTGTTCATATATATGAACACTATTTTTATATACGAATAAAACCTAACATACAGGTCATTTATCGTCCAGCGGGGGATTTTAGTGGGAATTAAAGACAATAGGATTTCGTTATGACGCTCTAAAAGGATTCAGAGCGCGCAAAGATGAGAGACAGCTCGAGGTTTAAGACGAAATCAGGAAAAAATCAGTTTATCAGGCAGTTAATTTCATGTAGGCGCTAAGCTTAGCGGCTTCGCTAAATAACGATTCAAGGATCGCGTTTTTTTTATCGGCAAAACGGGCCGTTACGCATGAGACATTGAGTGCTGCAATAGGATTTTCGTATACGTCCAAAACCGCAACAGAAATGCCTGTTCCGCCCACATCGTACTCATCAATCACCTGACAATATTTTTGCTGCCGCGCCTCATGAATCCGCTGCATAACCTGCTCAGGCTCTGTAATAGTTAACTCTGAGTAGCGCGTTAAGGTCGCGTCCTTCAGTAAAGCCTGACTTTCGGTTTCACTTTTATACGAAAGTAAAATGCGTCCCATCGCGGTGCAGTGAACGGGCAAAATCTGCGCCAAATCGGCCTCGTAGCGAATTGGCTGATGAGATAAAGACTGTAAAATCAGCTTGATATTGCCTTCTTCAGTCAACACGCCCATGCTGATCGTTTCACCCAGCTGCGTCGCCATCTCTTCCATGGCGGGTCGCGCCACCGCCGTCAGCCGGCGTAATGCACTGCCGCCCCAGCCAAATCCATGCTGCTTAAACGCCTCGTTAATGTAATAACAACCTTGATTATCTTTTAATAGATAGCCACGGCTGGTGAGGGTTCGCAGCAAACCTAGCGCACTACTTTTTGGCAGCTCAAAACGAGCTGCAACGCTTGCCAACGAAACACTGTGCGATTGATTAGAGAAAAACTCCAATAAATCAAGCGCGCGTGCAGCGGATCTCACAACATCTGACATGGTACAGCTCCTGGGAACAGCTCGATTCAACTTGATTATTAGGGTTCTGTTAGCCAGTCGATAATTTCCTGACACATTGCCGTGGGTTGCTCAATCGGGATCATATGGCCGCAATCAGGAATGACCCGCAAAACGGAGCCTGCAATACGCTCCTGCATTTCGATTGCCTCTTCGAAACTGCGCATCCGATCGTCCTGCGCGGCGATTATCAATGTTGGACAGCTGATTTGCGCAAGATTATGCGTATCACTGCTGCGGTCCAGCTTGGATTGGCGCACAAAAACCCCATACCCCAAGCGCTGGCCCATCGATTTTAAACGATGTAGCAGCTCTGGGTCTTGGCTGCGATCGATGTGCAACGAGTATCCAAGCGATTGATTACTCAGTCCATTGTAAGATGTCGCGGTCACGGCGTCGGCCGCAGCGGCTTTGATACGCTGCTGCTTGTCTGAATCAGCGCGGCTAGAGGTTGCTACTAAAATCAGTGCAGAAACACGTTCAGGAATGCGTTGCAGGATTTGACGTGCGACATAACCGCCCATCGAAAAACCCAGCAAAACAAAAGTTGGCGGGCATGATTCGATAATGCGTTCGGCCATTTCAGCCATCGTTTCGCCCTTATCCAGCGTTGCCAGCGTGAGAATTGCGCCCTGTTGTTCTAAAGGTTCTTTTACCTCATCCCACAGTTGGTCATCTGTCATATAACCCGGGATTAACACCATATTACCGATAGACATCGTGCAGTCGATTCCTTGATGATTGAAATACAAAGCTTTTATTAATTGAGCTTACACCATTAATCAATCAGCTTTAATGATAAACAACGTTAGGCCACATTTTCGGTGAGTGAAAAGCCGCGAATCGGAAATTCCGGGCTGTTGGCGCAGTCCGACAAATAGCGCGCAGGCGGTTTTCCCTGTGCTTTTCGAAACATGGTCACAAAGCTGCTGGCACTTTCGTATCCTAAGTCCAGCGCGACGGTTTGCACGCTGGTCCCTTCAGAAAGTTTCTGCAAGGCGAGAATGACATGCAGCTGTTTGCGCCAGCGATGCACGCTTACGCCTACCTGATGGGTAAAAGTGCGGCTCAGGCTGCGTTCACTCATGCCAATCCGAGCTGCCCATTCAGAAAGTGTCGATTTATCAGCGGGATCTTTCAGCATTCCATCGGTTAGCTGGCGCAGGCGACTGTCTCTCGGCAAAGGTAGATAAAGATCTTCAACTCGGGCTACGCTCAGTTGATCGAGCAAGACGTTTACCACTTTTCCCTCAGGACCTTGCTCATCATAAAGCAGCGGAAAATGCGCCGCGTGCAGCAGCAGTTCACGCAATAGCGGGCTCACGGAAAGCGTGCAACAGGTGGTCGGCAACGACAAGTTAGCGTCGGGTTCAACAAACAGGCTGTAACACTGATTGACGCCAGTGCCGCGCGCAGAGTGCATTAGTCCACTTGGGATCCACACGGCGCACTGCGGCGGCACCACCCAAACCCCCTGCTCCAATTCACAGCTGATAATCCCTTCGAGTGTATAAAGCAGCTGCGCTTTGCGATGACTGTGCATCGCGAGCTCCCACGCTCCGTTGGCGCGCGAGGCCCCTACAGCGATGATCGGCCTGTCGATTGAATCGATTGAAACTTTATTACAGTCGCCGGGATGACATTGGATGATGGGCATCTTTATTAAGACTCCGTAAGGATTTGGCTGAAACGGTAAATAATATGGCCGAATTGCGCATTGTAGTCCAGCGACTCTGGTGGCTAAATATCGGGCTTAACGGGGAGAATGAAAATATGTATCACGAAAGTATTGTCAGTGAACTGTTGGATTGGATTGAAGACAATCTGGATCAATCCTTGACCTTAGACACCATTGCCGCGAAATCGGGCTACTCAAAATGGCACCTGCAACGTCTCTTCAAAACATTTACGGGTCAAACATTAGGGACTTACACGCGCCAGCGTCGTTTGACCATGGCGGCGACGGAGCTGCGTCTTACACAAAACTCGGTTTTGCGAATTGCCGATAAATACCAGTTTGACTCTCAGCAGACGTTTACCCGCACATTTAAAAAGCAGTTTAAAATTACCCCAGCGGTGTATCGGCGCTTGGAAAGCTGGCCGGAACAAGGAATGATTTCCAAGGTTGAGATTGCAAATGAGGCAATTTTAGATTTGGAATCTAAAGGCAATTTTTCTTTAAAATCTTTAAATTCAAATTTGAATTCAGGTTCAAGTTCAACTGCATTCGCTTCGCTCAATGGGCGGCGGCCCATACCGCCTCAAGGGTCGCAGTCGCTCACCCCTTGAGAATCCCAAGCTCTTTATCCACAGTTGCAACTTGAGGGCTGAAAAAGTGAGATCTTTTCAGGCACATTGGTGAGTGGCGTAGGTCGCGGCGCTTCGCGCTTCCCTCATTACGAATTTGAGCCAAAAACGTCTCAAATTACTCCATTAAGCGCCGCCCCGATGCCGCCAATTACAGCCTCAAAAGAAACACCGAAAACTCTTAAGCGGTCAAGGACCGATTGGTCAGGCTTGGTTTGAATAATCAGCAACATCAGATAAAAAATCAGGAAAAACTCAGATGACAATCATCAGAAATAAGAAACCTATTTTGCTGGCATCTCAAACAAACAAAATTTTTATTTATTAGAACGATCGGTCCTTGACCGCCTAAGAGTTTCCGCCCTTGCTTTAAGTGCTGTAATTGGCGGTATCAGGGCGGCGCTGAGCGGAGGTGAACAAGACGTTTTTGGCTTGTGAACGTAGCGAAGGAACGGCGAAGCCGCGCGACCTACGCCACACGCTGCGGCATCTGGAAAGATTTAACTTTTTAGTCCTCAAGTTACATCTGTGGAAAAAAAGCGCGGGATTCTCAAGGGTGTTCGCTTAGGAACATCCTTGAGGCGGTCTGCGCCGCCGCGCAGTAAGCAAAGCGCATGCTTTAGAACTTGAACTTGAACTTGACCTTGACCTTGACCTTGACCTTAAACTTAAATGAAAAATTTTGCCTCTAGATTTTCAAAATCTAAAGAACCCCCATTTTCGAGCTTTCACCGCGCTCCTCCATGGCGTCATCAACCATTCCAGCAGGATCACCAGCAAAAAGCTCACCACCCCTAGCAGGGCCAAAAAAGCGATGGCTGAAAAGGTGCCCGCCGTGTTCAATCGTGAGTTAGCCTGCAACAGATAAGCCCCTAATCCACCGCTGGTCGAGGCGGTCCATTCGCCAATGACCGCGCCAGTCACGCTGAAAGTAGCCGAAAGCTTGAGAGCCGAGAACAGCGGCGTATAGGTCGCGGGCAATTTTACGAAACGAAAAATGCTCCAGCGCGAGCCGCCCATCGACTTCACTAGATTCAGCATGTCTTTATCAACCGAGTTGAGTCCGTCGAGCACGTTTACCACCACGGGGAAAAACACCACCAGCGCGACAATTACCAGCTTCGGTGCCAGACCAAAGCCGAGCCAGATAGTCAGCGCCGCCGCGATAGCAATGACCGGCACCGCCTGGCTGGCGATCAGAATCGGATAAAGCACCGAGCGAATCCACGGCGTGGCGTCCATTAGCACGGCAAAGATAAATCCCGCACCAGCGCCAAGCACAAAACCCATCAAAAAGGTGACAAAAGTGATGCGAAAACCCTGCAACAGTACCGGCAGGTCAGACAGCATATGATCCCAGGTTTGTTCCGGCGACGGCAACACGTAAGCCGGAATCTGGTAAATTCTTACCGCTAAATCCCACACCACCAGCACGAGAATCAACGCCGCCAGCGGACCCCCCAAAGGAAATAACAGTTTGCGAACAAGGTCCGTCTTTCGTTCAAGCGCCATGAGCAAGAGGCTCCTGTGGTTCGTTTTCGGTGAGAAGGTTTTCGTTGTAAATCAGGTCAAGAATCTTGCGCTTGAGCGCGGTAAATTCGGGGCTGGTGAGGCTGGAAAGAGGTCGAGGTCGTGGAATATCTACCTTCAGAATTTCGCGGATCCGCCCGGGTCTTGGCGACATTACCACCACGCGATCGGCTAGATACACCGCCTCGTCGATGTCATGCGTCACGAAAATCACCGTGCGTTTTTGTTCGGACCACACCGTTAACAACCATTGCTGCATCGACAGCCGCGTCTGTGAATCCAGCGCGCCAAAAGGTTCATCGAGCAGCATGATTTCGTGCTGCATCGCCAAAGTACGCATTAAGGCCACGCGCTGGCGCATACCGCCTGACAAAGCTGCCGGATAATGATGGATAAACTCGCCTAAACCGTAACGCTCGGCCAGCGCCGCGCCTGCCGCACGCTGCGCCTTGCTCGCGCCGCCTTTCAAAATTGCGCCAAGCACGATGTTGTCGATAACCGTCATCCAAGGCAGCAGCAGATCTTTTTGCAGCATATAGCCAACGTGGCCGCTGCTGCCCGTGACGTCTTGATTATTAATCAAAATCTTGCCGCTTTCAGGCGTTAATACCCCCGAGATCAGGTTGAACAGCGTGCTCTTTCCGCAACCGGAAGGCCCAACGACACAGACAAACTCACCCGCTTCGACCTCAAGATCGGTTGAAGCCAGCGCGGTCATTTCGCCAAATCTTTTTGTCACCTGCTGCAATGACAGCTTGGGATAACTCATTAAACGCGTTCTCCTTGTCGTCGGCCTCGTGGCCATTCAGACGCCGTGCGGTTCTGAATAATATGCGCAGCTAATACTGAGTACTTAACAATGTGATTGATAAGACAATGTAATTGATAAAATCATAGAATCTCGCAGCCGTCGCGACCAAACCACACCAAGTCTTCGACTTTCACTGCCACCTCGCCGCGCTGGGCAAAGGGCTCGATAGCCCACGCGCCCCACATTGGCGTGGCGTTTCCGGCATCGATAAAACCGTGGGTATAAGCAGCGCCTGCCGTAAGCGAATGGCCGATATTTCCGAGCAGATCGAGCAGGATAAAACCTTCCTGCGTCAGGCGCTCATGCGAGAGGCCAAACAGCTCGCTGGCGGGCATGCCGGGGCGGCAAAGCGCAATCGTTTCATAATGAATGCGCTCGAGGTCATGCAGCGCCTGAGTGGCTTCGGGATAATCGCCAATAACAGCGCAGCGTGTGCAATCGCCCCACGACCCGTCAGCCGTAATGGGATGCACGTCGACCATTAACACGTCACGCTCTTGCGCCGTTTTGTCACTTGGCCCCTGAGTCGGAAAGCAGACGCGGGTGTTTTCGCCAAGCCCGACGTTAGTGATGGTCCAGATACCATCCGCGCCGTGCTGGCGAAAATAGTCGTGCACGATTTCTTCGACATCACGCTCTGAGATCCCGGCGCGCGCAGCGGCCACTGCCGACAGCGCGGCCGCTTTTGCCAACTTTTGAGCCGCCCGCAAACCGGCGGGCGCGTCAAAGGCAATATCCGGCCCGGGACGATAGTTCCAGGCCGGTTCCATTGAGGAAGACGACATGCGACCTCCTTATGGCAGATATTGGTTAGTAAAATATTGGTCCGCAGGCAGAGGCGCTTTAACAATACCTTCGGCCTTGATGGCGGTCAGCAGACTCTGCCATGTAGCGGCTTCCTGCGCTAAAGATTTGCTGTCGGCAGGCGCGAGTAATGGCACGGTATCGGCCCACTGCTGTTTGATATAAGTCGGATCGTAAGCTTTGCTGTACGCCGTGGCGAAAGCCTGCACCCCTTCGTCAGGATGCTGCACCGCGTAAGCGATACTTTTCACGGTCGCGCGCATAAAGGCTTTCGCCAAATCTGGATGGGCTTTCAACCACTCCTGATTACCGGCCAGCATGAAGATAGGCGTATTCGGCACGCCGTGGGCAATCGCAGGCAGGAATTCGGGCTTTTGCTTGCCGGTGGTGGTCATTTCCGTGCCTTCGGCGTTGGTGATACCGGTAATAACATCCACGCGTTTTTGCAGCAGCAGCGGCACGGTATCATCGGCCGCAGTGACCATTTGCACGTCATTCAACGTGAGGCCTGCGCTTTTCAACATCAGCGCCAGCTGGGCTTTGGTCCAGGCATCGTTATAAATGCCGACGCTCTTACCTTTCAACTCGGCGACGGTATAGGGCTTGCCTTCGGCACTAATAATGCCCCAGTTATTTTCTTTGCCGTAGCGACCAATCGCCTGAACGGGCGCGCCCTGCTCTTTGGCAAAAATGATATCCATTACAGTAGTGAAAGCAACGTTGGCCCGGCCCGTGCCGAGGAATTTCATGGTATCGGCGACGGTTGGCGGCGCGACGATATCAAGGTCGATGCCTTCCTGCGCATAGAAACCTTTCTCTTTGCCGAGTATCCACGGGATCCAGAAACCATCGGCCACCGGCCATTCCTGAATAAATGTGACTTTGGTCAGGGAAGCCGCCGAGGCCGTCGAAATCCCTCCCACTGCCGGTAATAAGGTGCTGAGCAGCGTTGCGCCCGCCAAAACGGTCCCAGCTAAAAATGTACGTCTTTTCATGTTCATTTCTCCGGCAGGTTTAGAGGAATTAATCGTCAAATGCTTCAGCATATTGAGGCGCGGCAATATTTTATGTCAATCAATTTGTTAAGTATTATTGTGCTTGAATAATGAGCGGATAAGTGCGATCACTATTTCCTGAAACAGCACTGCAACGCTTAACTTAAGCCGGTTTATCCGGGAGGGAAATATGCCCGCACGTCAGCATGAAGCACCCGTCACCGTGGCCTGTCTGCAAACGCAACCGCGATTTGGTGAAACGTCACATAACGTCGCAGAGTCGATCAAGATGATTGAGCAGGCCGCCGCGCAGGGTGCAAACCTGATGGTGCTGCCTGAGTTGTGCAATACCGGCTATGTTTTTGCCTCTCGCGCCGAGGCTTTTTCTTTGGCCGAAAATATTCCTGCGGGGCCGTCATCGGAGGCGTGGATCGCCTGCGCCGCGCGCCTTAACATTTATTTGGTAGCAGGCATCACCGAACGAGACGGCGAATATCTTTATAATTCTGCGGTTATCATCGGACCCGAAGGCTTTATTGGTCGTTATCGGAAAGTCCATTTATGGGGCGATGAAGCGCTCTATTTTGAACCAGGAAATTTAGGCTTCCCGGTGTTCAAAACTCGAATTGGGACCATTGGTTGTCAGATTTGCTATGACTGCTGGTTTCCGGAAAGTTTCAGAATGGCCGCATTACAAGGCGCAGAGATTGTCTGCGTGCCGACCAACTGGGTGCCGATTCCGGGTCAGGACCCTTCGCGAGAAGCGATGGCCAACATATTGGTGATGGCCGCTTCACACAGTAACTCGCTGTTCATTGCCGCCGCCGATCGCGTAGGCGTTGAGCGCGAACAGCCTTTTATTGGTCAAAGCCTGATTACCAGTTACACCGGCTGGCCGGTTGCTGGCCCAGCCAGTGATACTAATCCAGAGATAATCATGGTGACCATCAATCTTGCCGACGCCAAACGTCATCGCAATTGGAACGATTTTAATCAGGTGCTGAAAGACCGCCGACCTGAAACTTATCAGCTCGGCTAGTTCTGTTCGAACAATTCTGTTCAACCTTTTTGCCCAACCCTTTTTGCCCTTAAGCACGTGCTTGTTAAATTTTTGACTATGAAAACAAGCGATTAGCTAAGGGCAAAAAGGAGCAAATTTAGTGTGACAACGTCACTTAATCTAACATAGGCAGATTCAGATGGTGCGCCTTGGCGCAGTCGATGGCCTGCTCGTATCCTGCATCGGCATGACGCATCACGCCGCTCGCCGGATCGTTAAACAGCACGCGCGCCAAACGTTCATCGGCGGCTTCGGTGCCGTCACAAACAATCACCATGCCCGCATGCTGTGAAAAGCCCATGCCTACGCCGCCGCCATGGTGCAAACTCACCCACGTCGCGCCGCCCGCAGTATTTAACAAAGCATTAAGCAGCGGCCAGTCGGAAACGGCGTCCGAGCCATCTTTCATCGCTTCGGTTTCGCGATTAGGCGAAGCTACCGATCCCGTATCAAGATGATCACGACCAATAACCACCGGCGCTTTTAACTCCCCCTTGCGCACCATTTCGTTAAACGCCAAGCCCGCAATATGTCGCTCGCCCAAGCCTAGCCAACAGATTCGTGCAGGTAATCCCTGAAACGCGATGCGTTCACGCGCCATGTCCAACCAATTGATAAGATTAGTGTTATCGGGGAAAAGCTCTTTCAGTTTAGCATCGGTTTTATAGATATCTTCAGGGTCGCCAGAGAGTGCGACCCAGCGGAATGGGCCTTTGCCTTCGCAGAAAAGCGGGCGAATATAGGCAGGCACAAATCCCGGGAAATCAAAGGCATTGGTCACGCCCTCATCTTTGGCGACCTGACGAATATTATTGCCGTAATCGACGGTTGGAATGCCCATCGCGTGGAAATCGAGCATCGCCTGCACATGCACGGCCATCGAGGCGCGTGCGGCTTTCACCACCGACTGCGGGTCGGCTGTACGGGCCGCCTGCCACTGTTCCAAACTCCAACCCTGCGGCAGATAACCGTTCAGCGGATCGTGCGCGGAGGTCTGATCGGTGACAATATCCGGGCGTAATCCGCCCTGCTGCGCGCGTTTTACCAGCTCAGGCATAATTTCGGCGGCGTTACCCAACAGGCCAACAGAAATAGCCTGTTTTTCAGCGCAGGCTTTCTCAATCATGGTCAGCGCCTCGTCGATGGTATAAGCCTTGTGATCGAGATAACGAGTACGAATTCGGAAATCGATGCGCGATTCCTGGCATTCAATCGCCAAGACGCAGGCTCCGGCCAGCACGCCCGCCAAAGGCTGCGCTCCGCCCATGCCACCTAAACCGGCCGTTAAAATCCATTTACCGCGCAGATTGCTGTCATAATGTTGACGTCCCGCTTCGGCGAAGGTTTCGTAGGTGCCTTGCACAATGCCCTGTGCGCCGATGTAAATCCACGAACCGGCGGTCATCTGGCCGTACATCATTAAACCGGCTTTATCGAGCTCGTGGAAATGATCCCAATTGGCCCAGTGCGGCACCAGATTCGAGTTAGCAATAAGCACGCGCGGCGCGTCAACGTGGGTACGGAAAACCCCTACCGGCTTACCGGACTGCACCAGCAAAGTTTCATTTTCTTTCAACGTGCGCAGGCTTTGCAGGATGCCTTCAAACGCCGGCCAGTTTCGCGCCGCCTTGCCAATTCCGCCGTAAACCACCAAATCTTCCGGACGTTCGGCCACGTCAGGGTCAAGATTGTTTTGAATCATGCGGTAAGCGGCTTCGATCAGCCAGTTTTCGCAGCTCAACTCTGTACCATGCGGGGCGCGAACCACGCGGGCGACGGCGGTTTTCTGTGGTGAATTCATCTCTCACTCCTTCATGAATAAATTAGTTAAAGCTTGGCAGCAGAGCCTGAATTGGCGCAGGCCAGTTTTCACGGCTGGCCCACAGGCGCATATTTTCGACATCCGGTGCCATCAGGCGATCTTTCTCAAGGAAGGCGACCTTCTCGCGCACGGCGGCGATTTCGCCTTCAATAATGGCCGAGCTTTTAAGGGGACGATTGAAATCAATGCCTTGCACGGCAGCCATCGCCTCAATGCCGACCACCACGGCGGTGTTGAAGCACATATCGCCTAAACGACGCGCGGCGTAGGTCGCCATCGAGACGTGGTCTTCCTGATTCGCGGAGGTCGGCAAGCTGTCAACGCTGCCCGGATGCGCCAACGATTTATTCTCGGAGGCCAACGCGGCGGCCGTCACCTGTGCAATCATGAAGCCGGAATTTACACCGCCGTCGTTAACTAGAAACGCCGGTAATCCTGACAGGCCGGTATCGAGCAGTAATGCCAGACGACGCTCTGAAATCGCACCAATTTCCGCCACGGAAAGCGCAATAATGTCGGCGGCAAACGCTACCGGTTCAGCATGGAAGTTACCGCCGGAAATCACGTCGCCGTTTTCAAATACCAGCGGGTTATCTGACGCCGCATTGGCTTCGATTTGCAAGATACGCGCCGAGTGTTTGAGATTGTCGAGGCAAGCGCCCATCACCTGCGGTACGCAGCGTATAGAGTACGGGTCTTGCACGCGGCCACAGTTTGCGTGAGAAGTGACAATGTCACTCCCTTCGAGCAACGCCATGACGGCGGCGGCAACCGCAATTTGCCCTTCCTGACCGCGCGCTTCGTGGATTCGGGCATCTAGTGGTTTAACCGAGCCTTTAATGGCTTCGAGCGACAGCGCACCGGCTACAAGTCCGGCGGCAAAGACTCGCTCCCCTTCAAACAGACCGCGCAACGCCAGCGATGTTGAGACCTGAGTGCCGTTAAGCAGCGCCAACCCCTCTTTTGGCCCGAGAATAAACGGCTGTAAACCTGCTGCTGCCAGCCCATCCACTGCGGACATTCGCTTACATTGAATCGTTACCTCGCCCTCGCCAATCAGCATCAGAGACAAATGTGCCAACGGCGCTAAATCGCCGGATGCACCGACCGAGCCTTTTTCGGGAATACAGGGCATCACGCCCGCATTGAACAGCGTAATCAGGGCGTCGATCACCTCAATGCGGATACCGGAATGGCCGCGCGACAGGCTCAACACTTTGGTTGCCATCACTAATCGCACCACGTCATCGGGTAAATCTTTGCCGATGCCCACACTGTGCGACAACACTAAATTGCGCTGGAGTTCGGCTAATCGGTCGGCGGGGATCATGGTCTGGGCCAGCTTGCCAAAACCGGTATTGATGCCATACACCACGCGCCCTTGTTCAACGATATTCTGCACCGTTTGCTGCGAGGCAATAATGCCCGCGCGAGCGCTTTCGGCCAGCTCAAGGCGCACGTTGCCCTGATAAATTTTGCGCAGCGTTGCCAAATCAACCTGTCCCGGTTGCAGATGGCAAATAGTCATTTCAGCAGATGAAGAAGCCATAATCTATTCCTGTCTATACAAGTGAACGTAAAGGTATTCCCGGCAGACTTACCGTTTATAGGAAGTCTCCGGGGATAGTCTGTTTGCGGTCTGTCCCGCCGTTAATGTTCCTGACTTTGCAGCGTTTCGACACGGATCTCTTCGGTCACGCGCGCTTTTAACTCCATGAATTCACTGGAGGTCTTGAGTCGATAATTACGCGGATGCGGGAAATCCACCGCAATCTCGCTTTTAATTCTTCCCGGTCGAGCGGAAAATATTGCGACTTTATTGGCCATAAAAATCGCTTCGTCGATATCGTGGGTCACGAACAGCACCGTTTTTCGCGATGATTCCCAAATTGAGAGCAGCAGTTCCTGCATCATGACGCGGGTCTGGTTGTCCAGCGCGCCGAAGGGTTCGTCCATCAGCAACACTTTGGGGTCATTGGCTAAAGCGCGGGCAATTGCCGTGCGCTGCTGCATGCCACCCGAAAGCTGTCGCGGGAAATGATGCTCGAAGCCGCGTAATCCAACCTTATTAATGAAGTAATCGCTGCGCTCTTTTTGCGCCGCCTTGCTCACACCCCGCTCTTCGAGGCCAAAACAGATATTTTGCTGCACGCTGAGCCACGGAAACAGCGTGTAACTTTGAAATACCATTCCTCGGTCGGCACCGGGGCCTTCGACGCGTTCGCCATCGAGCCAGACTTCGCCACGCGTGGGTTGATCGAGCCCGGCAACAATCCGCAGCAAGGTAGACTTGCCACAGCCCGACGGGCCGAGAATAGTAATAAAATCGTTTTCATTAACCGAATAATCGACCGGTAAAAGCGCCTGCGTTTGCTCGCCTTTTGGGCCGGTAAAAATTCGTTCGACCTGACGAATATTCAGCTTGGCGCTGCTTGCTTTGACAAGACTCATTTAAAGGCGCTCCAGGCAAACAGTCGATGATTAATCGCCTTGAATAAAAAGTCAGACAGCAGCCCGATACAGCCGATCACGATAATGCCGAAGATCATCTGGCCGGTATTCAGCATTGCCTGACTGTCGACAATCATGTGGCCGATGCCGCTCGATGAGCCAATCAGTTCGGCGACGATGACGTAAGTCCACGCCCAGCCCAATACCAACCGCAACAGCTCGGCGATTTCAGGCGCGGCGCCGGGAATAATCACCCGGCGCACTACGGAGCGATTAGTGGCGCCCAGCGTGTAGGCGGCCTCGACTAAATCGCGCCGCGCCGACGGTAACCGCTACCATCAGGGTGATTTGGAAAAAGGAGCCAATGAAAATCACCAATATTTTCTGCATTTCGCCAATGCCGGCCCACAGGATTAATAAAGGCACAAACGCCGAGGCGGGTAGATAGCGGCAAAATGAAACGAACGGCTCGAAAAAAGCTTCGATGAGTTTGTAAGAACCCATCAAAATACCCAGCGGCACGGCGATAACCGATGCCAATACAAAGCCGCCGACGACGCGCATAACCGTCATGCCGATGTCGGTACTAAAGTTGAATTCGGTAAACAGCAGCCATCCTTCTTGTAGCATGGTGGCCGGGTCCGCTAAAAAGGTCGGCGAAACCATGCCCGAAAAGGTCACGGCTGCCCAAACCGTGAAAAACAGCACAAAAAACAGGAAGCCTAATAATCCACGGTGCCGCGCCGAAACGGGGCGCAACGGCACCATTCGCGGGTTATGCGTCACTTTTTTGCTTACCGGCAGCGGCGCGGGAGAACGCTGCGCCGCGTCGGATGAGGCTTTTAAAACTTCCTTGGTGTGTTGCATCACGGCTTGATTCCTCGCGTCATTTATTTCGCCACGCTGGCATTCGCCACAAACTGTGGATCAAAAAGCGCGTCGTAATCGGGCGTTTTACGCAGGATCTTCATCTGCGTCAGCAGCGTCGCCGCCTCTTTACTGAATGACGTTATCTCGCCGCCAAAGAATTTTTTGTTTTGCTCTAAATCCTGCCAACGAAGATAACTCGCCTCTTCGGCAAACTGCTTACCGGTCTCTTTCACCGCCGCGCCCATGATTTCATTGGATTTATCAGGGTCGCTCTTGATCATCGCCAGCGCTTCAAAGTAGCTGTTAACCAGCGCCTGCGCGGCTTTTGGATTCTTGTTAAGAAAATCAGGCGTGCAGCCAAGGGTGTCCATCACCATCGGATAATCCAGCGTGGTCGCCAGAATTTTGCCTTTGTCTGGGCTTTGACGAATAGAAGAAAGGTAAGGTTCGTAACTGACGGCGGCATCATTTTGCCCCGCGAGGAAGGCGTGCGCGGCGGCGTCGGGTCCGAGGGTTGCCAGTTTGACGTCTTTGACACTCATGCCGTTTTTATCGAGCATCCAGGCAAGCAGGAAATAGGAAGAGGTGCCCGGCGCGTCGACGCTGATGGTTTTACCTTTCAAATCGGTAATTTTATTAATGCCGGGCCGCACCGCGATGCCGTCTGCACCATAGGATTTATCGAGCTGGACTATCTGTTTAACCGCAACTCCCGCGGCATTCCAGGTTAAATAGGTCTCAACTGTGGTAGCCGCGCACTGCAAATCACCGGAGGCAATAGCCAGATGGCGCGACTGCTGTGGGACTTTCTTGAGGGTGACATCCAGACCGTTTTTCTTGAAAATGCCGGCTTTGTCGGCCAACGTCAGAGGCGCAAAGCCCGTCCAGCCGGAGATACCGATCGCTACCGGCGTATCGGCCGCCTGTGCAACACTCGATGCCGTAATACCTAACGCAATCGCCGCGCTTATTGCCAACTTATAAGAGGAAAAAGATTTTTTTCGTCCGGTCTGGAAAAACATTTTGCTCATTTGTCGCCCCTGCCATTAAACGTTGTTTAATAAAGCTGGTTCACCGCAATGTTTTGCCTGCTGTTGTCTATACAAGCTGATAACAAGAGTTACGCAAGGTTTGTGCCAGTTATCTAGAAACCGCCTCTACGCGTTTGTTTGCCTTTTTCACTGCTTTTCACGGCGGCTAATTCGCGATTAAGAGCACACTAAAGCAATGTCACGAAGATAAAACAGAGATAAATAAGTGCAGCGCACGCGCTATTTTGGCGCAGCGCCCGCCAAGCTCATCTAAGTCAAACTAAGAGAGTGGCAAAATAGCGGCCCAAATCAGCAAACTGTCGGCGCTTTTAGCCTCAAGCAACAGTTCTAGCGTCACATCTTGGGTGTTTGCCCAAACCACGCCCTGATTTTCGCTTAACAAATTTTCACCCTGTAACAGCCATTCCCCTTTCAACACCAGCAAAACCCCGCCCATCAACAAGGGGGCATAAAAACTCTCTCGTTTGGCCGAAACAACCGAACGACAGACTCCACGTCGGGTCATGATATTGAAATCGGTGGTCGTGCCTGCTGTCAGCTTGGCGTTTATCGCGGTATCGCCCGAGAAAGCAAACGGCGCGGCGGGCGTGGTTAACTGATGATCAATTCCGTCAGCCGTTAATCCGTCAGTAGCTGATCCATTAGATGTAAAAAGATGCACGCCCTCGCCCGTCAATAATGTGATAGAGCGATCGATACCCGGAAAAGCCGAAAATGGCCCGTCTTGCGCGATAGTGGCGATGCTGGCGCGCCAGTCAAAACTGCTGCTCTGCGGCGGCATCGAAATAATCTCTCGCGTTTCACCGCCGCCATTGCGCCAAGGCGTAACGGGCAGAGTATCGAGAGCAAAAAAATTCAGCGAATCTGGGATGACCAAAGGTTGCATAGCGACTCCTACTCCTGATTAAGGAGCGTTAACAGGGCTAAAAAATCTGCCGCCGCTTCTGCCTGATGCGGATGACGGCCTGCAATAATTTTAGCTTCTCCCGCCACCCACACGTCTTGAATTTGTGCTGCGCTGCCCGCAAATAACCAACGATTTAGCAGCTGGTCGTCTGACGCAGCGGACAGATACGGACATTCAGGGTCAAGCACCAGCCAGTCAGCGCGATAGCCCACGGCAAGCTTGCCAATCGCCACGCCACAGGCCTGTGCGCCCCCCGTCAATGCCTGCTGATAAAGCACATCGCCTACAGACGGTTGCTCCGTCGTGGTTAAACGATTACGTCGCGTATCGCGCAGTCGCTGCCCGTACTCGAACCAGCGCAACTCCTCTACTACGTTCAATGAAACATGACTATCAGAACCCATGCCCCAGCGGCCATTCTGTGCAAGATAATCAACGCCCGGGAAAATTCCGTCGCCAAGATTGGCTTCCGTTGTGGGGCAAAGGCCGGCAACTGCGCCACTCGCGGCGAGCTGGCGTAATTCGGATTGATCGGGATGCGTCGCGTGAATCAAACACCAGCGCGCATCGACCTCGACCTTGTCGAACAGCCAGGCGATGGGCCGTTGCCCGCTCCATGCCACGCAGTCATCAACCTCTTTAACCTGTTCCGAAATATGCAGATGCACGGGCAGCGTTTTGTCGCTTTCCGCCAGCACCTGATGGATTTGCTCAGCCGACACGGCGCGTAGCGAATGAAAGCACAGGCCCTGATTTTGCGTGGCAATCCCTTGAATTTGCTTGGCAATAATTTGCTGTTGCTCGAGATACTGGTCGACGTTTTGAATAAATCGCCGCTGGCCATGCTGGTGGGGTTGCGCACCAAAACCGGCATAACTATAGAGCACGGGCAGCAGCGTTAGACCGATGCCTGCCTGTTGCGCTGCCTGACTCAAGCGCGCACTCATTTCACCCGCATCGCGATAAGGTTTGCCGTCAATATCGTGATGAAGGTAATGAAATTCAGCAATTTGGGTATAACCGCCTTTTAGCATTTCGATATAAAGCTGGCGGGCGATCACGCCTATCTGCTCTGGCGTTAAGCGGCCAACCATGCGATACATTAGCTCACGCCAGGTCCAAAAACTGTCCTGCGGGTTACCCGCCACCTCGGCCAAACCAGCCATAACTCGCTGAAAAGCGTGAGAATGCAGGTTTGGCATACCCGGCACAACGGGCCCATTTAGCACGTAGGCCCCCTCAACAGTAGCGTTGGCCGTGGCTTCAGTGATAAAACCTTGATTGTCGACCACAACGCGGACGTTACGCGCCCACCCCTCGGGCAATAGGGCGCGGGCAGCAAAATAGGCGGGCATGGCGAGGTTCCTGTATGAAAGATGAGGGTTAGAATTTTTTATCGAAGACGGCGATTTTTCTAACCAGCTTGTCTATACATATACATACGGCGGCGTGCGCTGTAAACTGCCGATATTAAATTTTTGAATAAAGCTCGTAAAAACGGCTGTACGTTAATGAAAACCGAGGTGAAGAACATGCCTGATTCACAGGGGCGCTTGCAGGGAAATATTGCGCAGCAATCGGTGTCGCAACAAACACTTTCACAGCTTTCAGCAGCCATTAGCGATACGCCAGCGCCGATTTATCAGCGGGTTAAGCAGGCGATTATCGGGCAGATCCGCACGGGCGTTTGGCAGCCGCATCAGCGAGTTCCGTCTGAAAGTGAGCTGGTCAACGAGCTTGGCGTGAGTCGTATGACCATCAATCGCGCACTGCGTGAGCTGACCAGCGAAGGTTTTCTTATTCGCATGCAGGGCGTTGGCACGTTTGTTGCAGAAGCAAAAGCCTACACGCCTATGCTTGAAGTGCATAATATCGCTGATGAAATTGCCGATCGCGGTCATCGTCATAGCAGTCGGATATTAGTTTGTGAAGCGCGACAGGCCGATGCAGAACAGGCGTTACAACTCGGCATTGCACGCGGCGAGCGGATGTTTTATTCGCAAATTGTGCATTACGAAAATGATCTGCCGGTGCAAATTGAAGAGCGTTGCGTGAATCCGCAACCTGCGCCCGATTATCTCGAACACGTGTTCAATAATCGTCTGCCTTACGACTATCTCATGCAGGTCGCGCCGCTGACGTCGGGCGAACATCGGGTGGAGGCAGTCAGTGCCAGCGCCGAGCAAAGCCAGCATTTACAGCTTGGCGAACACGAGCCTTGCCTGCTGATTCATCGTCGCACCTGGAGCGGCAATCAGGTTGTGACCTCTGCGCGGCTGCTCTATCCGGGCTCGCGCTACCAGCTATTCGGACGCTTCACCAGCCACGGTTAGGAGATTTTATGGCGACACCGCTTTATACCCCGCCACCTCACGAGGGCGAGCTTTATTGTGACAGCCTGTGGTTCGGGGCAGATTTAGTGACTCTGCGTGACGGGCAGTACAACATTATCGAAGATGGCGCAATCGCGGTTAAAGATGGCAACATCCTGTGGCTCGGGCCGCGCGCGCAGTGTCCAGACTTTTCGTCCGCGAAACGCACGGATTTTGGCGGCGGTATCGTCACGCCCGGCCTGATTGATTGCCACACTCATCTGGTCTTTGGCGGCGACAGAAGCGCCGAATTCGAGCAGCGCCTCAATGGCGTCAGCTATGCCGAGATTGCGGCTCAGGGCGGCGGGATCCTCTCTACCGTCAATGCGACCCGCAACGCCACTCAGCAACAACTTTTCGATCAGGCCCAAGCCCGGCTACATACTCTGCTGGCCGAAGGGGTGACCTGTATTGAAATCAAGTCGGGCTACGGATTAAGTCAGGAAAGCGAGCTGAAAATGTTGCGGGTTATCCGTGAACTTGGCGCCACTCAGCAGGTTGATGTATTAGCGACCTGCCTCGCGGCGCACGCGGTACCGCCTGAATTTAAAGGCAATGCTGACGATTATGTCACGATGATTTGCGACACCCTGCTGCCGCAGGTGGCATCGGAAGGTTTGGCCGATGCGGTTGATGCCTTCTGCGAACACCTCGCCTTTTCGCCGCAACAGGTTGAACGCGTGTTTAACAAAGCGAAGGAGCTAAACCTGCCGGTAAAACTGCACGCCGAGCAGCTATCTTCGCTGCATGGCAGCACGCTGGCGGCGCGGCATCACGCGCTTTCTGCCGATCACCTTGAATTTGCGACTGAATCTGATGTTCAGGCCATGGCCGAAAGTGGCACCGTGGCCGTGCTGTTACCCGGCGCTTTTTATCTGCTGCGAGAAACCCAGGTGCCGCCTGTTGAACTGTTTCGTCGTTACGGCGTGCCGATGGCGTTGGCGAGCGATGCTAATCCGGGGACGTCACCCGCATTATCGCTGCGTTTAATGTTGAATATGGCCTGCACGCTGTTTCGCATGACGCCCGAGGAAGCGCTGGCGGGCATTACCTGTCACGGCGCAAAAGCGCTGGGCTTACAGGATTCTCACGGCACGCTGGAAGTTGAAAAAGTCGCCGATTTTGTACACTGGCCGGTGAAACGCCCAGCTGAACTGGTTTATTGGCTGGGTGGCCAACTGCCCTGCACCGTGGTCTATCGAGGAGAAATTCGTTTATGAGCATTGCCGATCCGTTCGAGTTTATTGCCGGCCACGCGCCGCTGCTGATCAGTATTCCCCATGCCGGAACGCGATTAACGCCAGAAGTTGCCAGCGGATTAACCGACGCCGCGCTGCCCCTTTCTGATACTGATTGGCATCTGCCAACGTTATACGATTTTGCCAAGGCGCTTGGCGCTAGCATTATCGTCGGCAACTATTCGCGCTTTGTGATTGACCTCAATCGCCCCGCCGATGACAAGCCGCTTTACGCAACCGCCACCACGGGATTATTCCCCGACACGCTGTTCGATGGCCGTCCAACATTTAAAGAAGGTCAACATCCGAGCGACGCGCAGCGACAAACCTATCTCGCTGAAATCTGGCAGCCTTATCATCAAAAAATCCAGGCAGAATTGGCGCGTATTAAAGCTGAATTTGGCTATGCGCTGCTTTTTGACGCCCATTCTATCGCCTCTTTTATCCCCCGCCTCTTCGACGGTCGTTTGCCAGATTTAAACATCGGCACAAATGGCGGCCTGAGCTGCGCGCAGGGTTTGAGTGATGTAGTTGAGCGTGTTTGCGCGTCGCAAAGCAGCTTCTCTTATATCCTCAATGGTCGTTTTAAGGGCGGATATATCACTCGCGCCTATGGACAGCCTGAGAATCATGTTCACGCCGTACAGCTTGAATTGGCGCAGTGTAATTATATGGATGAGATCGAGCCTTATCCTTATATCGTTGATAAGGCTGAGCAATTGCAAGGGGTGATCAAGCCGTTGCTGGCGGGGATACTACAGTTTGGGAGGGAGATCTAAGATTTAGATTTTAGATTTGGAATCTAAAGGCAATTTTCTTTAGATCTAAATCTTTAAATTCAAATTCAGGTTTAAGTTCAACTGCATGCGCTTCGCTTACTGGGCGCTGGCCCAGACCAGGCAGAAGGTGCTTTAACGAGCACCCTCTGCACTCCCGCGTTTTTCTTCCACAGGTGCAACGTGAGGACTACAAAGGGAGATCGTTTCAGAAGCCTCCGTGTGTGGCGTGGGTCGCGGCGCTCCGCGCTTCCGTCACTTCCCTCAGAAGCCAAAACGTCTTCTTCACTCCGCTCCGCGCCGCCCTGAAGCCGCCAATTACAGCATCTACTACAAAAGCGGAAACTTTTCGGCGGTCAAGGCCGATCGCTCAACCAATTTCAGCCCTAAAACAAGGGTAAATACCTCTCAGCGGTCAAGGGCCGATCGCTCAACCTTTTCTGTAAAATTCATTTTGTTCTCGTTTAGCCCTTTTTTTGGCTGCTAGGCTTTGGTGAAGTAGACACCGTGCTGGTTGTTAAAAATATAATAAGTATGTTGTAACTAATAAAAGGTTAGAAAGTTAGGGATCTGTCATGTGGATGAGGGGGTTCACAGCCTGCGTGACGCCAAAGTTTTGTAGGGTGTATTCGTAGATATTGCCGAAATCCTCTGCTGCGAGATTCGAGAGTTTATACATTATGATCGCGCTTTTTTTGCTCCGCAATGTCTCGCAACGTCAAGGAACTCTCTCCGCTATTCTCGCCAGCTTCTATTGCTTGACGCAGAGTTTCTGCGTGGATCTCTTTCTCTTCAAGCAACCGCAAAGCCGATCGCATCACCTCGCTTGTGGAACCATAACGCCCGCTTTCTATCATTTTGCCGATAAAAGCATAAAGTTGATCGCCGAGGGTAACACTCGTGGTTCGGGGCATACATGCCTCTTGATGTTTGTGTTAATAGATAACACAGCATAAGATCTGAGCTTTCAAAGTCAATCTTTACTTAGATTTGGAAATCTGAAGGCAAACTTTTTAGGGCGAAAGCCTTCAGGGGCAAAAGCTTTTTAGGTCAACGGCATGCGCTTCGCTTACTGCGCGGCGGCGCAGACCGCCCAAAGAGACGCAGTCGGTTTTAGATTTGGAATCTAAAGCAATTTCTTAAATTCAAAATCAAGTTCATGCGCTGCGCTTACTGCGCGGCGGCGCAGACCGCCCAAAGAGGCGCAGTCGCTCGCCCCTTTGGAATCCCAAGCTTTTTTTCCACAGCTGCAACATGAGGACTTGAAAGGGAGATCTTTCCAGAAGCCTCCGTGTGTGGCGTAGGTCGCGGCGCTCCGCGCTTCCGTCACTTCGCTCAGAAGCCAAAAACGTCTTCTTCACTCCGTTCCGCGCCGCCCTGAAGCCGCCAATTACAGCCCCCTAGAGCAAGGGCGGAATCTCTTAGGCGGTCAAGGGCCGATCGCTCAACCAATTTCAACCTTAAAACAAGGGCGGAATCTCTTGGGCGGTCAAGGGCCGATCGCTCAACCAATTTCAACCTTAAAACAAGGGCGGATTCTTTTAGGCGGTCAAGGACCGTATTTTCAAGGAAATTTCTCTTTATTTAACGGGTGGCGAAGAAGGCGCAGAGTTTGTTGCCTACGGGGTCTCTGAGATAGGCGACACATTTTCCGTCGGTTTCTCTTGTGTGCGGAGGTGTTTCAGCGGAGGTGCCGCCGTTTTCGATTCCATTTTGGTGCCATAGGTGTACGCCTTCAACCGATGGCAAATAAAAGCCGATAGTGCCGCCATTTGCAGGAGATGCCGGAGCGCCGTTGATAGGTTTGGTGATAATGAAACGCTGATTATCTTTAGTGTAAAAAGGACGACCAAGCGCATCAATGCCCTGCTCGCTCGTGCCAATAACTTCAAACAAAGCATCGTAAAATTTCTTCGAAACCTCTAAATCGTCAGAACCTACACAAACGTGACTAAACATTAAAAATATCCTTATCGATTAATATAACAACTCTTAGCGTATTGTTTTAACACAGGTAAATTCAAAACGTCTATGGCTTTAATTTAAAAAACACTAATTTCAATGGAAGGATTTTATTTAAAGAAAGCCTTTTTTACGTTGAAGAAACGGCCCTTGACCGCCCAAGAGATCCGCCCTTGCTTTAAGGGGGTGAGCGATCGGCCCTTGACCGCCTAAAAGTTTCCGCCCTTGCCGTAGATTCTGTGATTGGCGGGATCAGGGCGGCGCTGAGTGGAGTGATTTGAGACGTGTTTGGCTCAAATCCGTAATGAAGGAATGGCGAAGCCGCGCGACCTACGCCACGCGCGGTGGTCACTGGAAAGATGTAACTTTGTAGTCCTCAAGTTACAGCTGTGGAAAAAAAGCTTGGGATTCCAAAGGGGCGAGCGACTGCGCCTCTTTGGGCGGTCTGCGCCGCCGCGCAGTAAGCGAAGCGCATGCTTTTAACCTTGAACTTGACCTTGAACTTGACCTAAAAAAAAGATTCAAAGTCAAAATCCGTTGACTAAAAAGCTTTTGACCCAAAAAAGTTTGCCTTTAGATTTCCAAATCTAAAAAACAACCCGTTTTTCAACGGTCACTCCCCCCATGTTTTTCCCAATACCCCAATCCAATTCTTATAACAAATCTTCTCCAGCACCTGCTGGTTATATCCAGCTGAACGAAGCGCCGCTTCAAGCTTGCGTAATCCGCGAACATCCACCATGTCTGGCGTCAATGTTACGCCGTCAAAATCCGAGCCAAATCCGACGTGATCTTCACCAAGCTTTTCAACCAGATAATCGACGTGGCGCACCATCTCTAGCACCGTGCCTTCCGGGGATTTCTGACCATCTTCACGCAGGAATGACATGCCAAAATTGACGCCGACAAATCCGTCGCTCTCTTTAATAGCGGCCAGCTGCTTGTCGGTTAGATTTCTTGATTGCGCGCTCAACGCGTGTGCATTGGAGTGGCTCGCCACCAGCGGCGCGTCGCTGTGTTTCGCCACCTGCCAGAAACCTTTTTCATCAAGATGCGATAAATCGACCATGATGCGTTTCTGATTACACGCTTTCACCAGCTTGATGCCTAATTCGGTCAAACCTGGGCCGAGGTCTGGGGAAGACGGATATTTAAACGGCACACCGTGGCCAAAAATGTTTGGTCGACTCCACACGGGGCCAATTGAGCGCAGGCCCATCTGATACAGCACGTCGAGCAGGTAAAGGTCGGGGTCAATCGCCTCGGCGCCTTCAATATGCATAACTACAGCTAATGCCTGATTCTGAATTGATTCACGAATTTCCTGTGCAGTGCGGCAGATTTTTACCGAACCGTTTGAGGCTTTTTCGATACGTAACAGAAAGGCCATCATGCCAATTGTGACGTCGCGCGCAGAATTAATGTCAGGGGTAGGATAAAAATCTGGATGTTTTTTAATACCTTCAACGAGGAAACGGGTATCGATGCCCGAATGCGGCACGATACTTGCTTCTTCAGGTAAGTCGGAAAATTCCGGTGAAGGCACGTAGGCCGCAAACAGTCCGCCTGCAAAACCTGCTTCACGACAGCGCGGCAGGTCCATTTGACCGCAGGCAGGACCTTCGAGAAATGCTTGCTCCGGATTTTGATGATGATTTAACCAAAGTTGCATTAAAACATCATTATGGCCGTCAAAAACCGGCACAGGATTCACTGATTCGCTGACTTTGCTATTCATAAAAAAGCTCTACCCTTGGTTATACATGACGAGAAATTATGATTTGCCGCGCTTTACAGGTGCAACAGCACGTCGAGCTGCACCAGCGCGGAACATGATTTCACATTACATTTTTTTGTGATGGTAAGTGATGATTTTCTGTTCTGGAGATGCGCGTCACAAGGCAACGCCGAGTGCTTCATTAGTGACAAAGGGCGTCGGACAAGTCAAGGGTAAGATAGATAAAATCGACAATTGAATTCTTTAATTAATCATAAAAATCAACACAATGGGAGTTATCATGGTATCAAGGCGTAGTTTTATCACCGGCTTTTCGGCAATCCCTGTTTTGTCTTATTTGAACTTTAATAACGTGTTCGCCGCCACGCCTAAATCCATTTTGGTTATGGCTATCCAACTGGATATCATTACCAGCCTTGACCCGCACGAATCTTTCGAATCGGTCGGTAGCGAAGTCACCGGCAATATGTATCAGCAGTTAGTAAAACCAAAAATCACTTCGCCTGACGAAATTGAAGGTGATTTGGCGCTGACCTGGAGCACCTCCGAAGACAAAAAGACCTTTACTTTCAAGATGGACCCAAAGGCCAAATTCGCCGACGGCACCCCGCTTACCGCCGAAGATGCCGCTTTCTCTTTGCAGCGCGCGGTGAAGCTCGACAAGAGCCCGGCGTATATCATCAACCAGTTTGGTTATACCAAAGACAACGTCGAGCAGTTTATCAGCGCGCCGGATAAAGAAACGCTGGTGATCAAAACCGCTGAGCCGGCCTCTGAATCCTTCCTGCTTTACTGCCTGTCGGCCAACGTTGGTTCCATCGTGCAGAAGTCCGCCTGTCTGGCGAATCAGAAAGGCGACGATTTAGGTAACGCGTGGCTGAAAACCAACAGCGCCGGTTCAGGTGCTTTCAAACTGCGCAGCTGGAAGGTCAGCGAAACGGTGATTCTGGAAAGCAATAAAAACAATCCGCACGCCGGCAAGATTGAGCGCGTGATTATGCGCCATATCATCGACCCGTCCGCGCAGCTGCTGATGCTGCAAAAAGGCGACATCGATATTGCCCGCAACCTGACCACCGAGCAGCTGCGTCCGCTGAAAGATGATAAAAACTTTACGCTGGTGCAAAAAGGCATCGCGGGCACGCTGATGGTTTCTGCCAACGTCGCGAATCCTAACCTGTCAAAACCGCAGGTGTGGCAAGCCATTAAATGGGCTATCGACTATGAAGGGATTCAGAAAAATATCATCCCGTTGACGCATAAAATTCACCAGAGCTTCCTGCCGGAAGGTTTCCCGGCGGCGGTGAACACCATTATGTACAAGCGCGACGTGGCAAAAGCCAAGGCGTTGCTGGCCGAAGCCGGTTTCCCGAACGGATTCGACATCACGCTGGATCACTACTCCGCCTCGCCTTCTACCGATATTGCGCAGGCGATTCAGTCGAATCTGGCCGAAATTGGTATCAAAGTCACCCTGTTGGCCGCCGAAAGCCGTCAGGTATTGACCAAGATGCGCGCGCGTCAACAGCAGCTGGCGATTACCCAATGGGGTGCCGACTATTTTGACCCGAACTCCAACGCCGAAGCGTTCTGCAGCAATCCGGACAACAGCGATAAAGCCAAAAGCCGCACGTTGGCATGGCGTTGCAGCTGGCAGGACAAGTCGATTTCCGACCTCGCCGCCAAGGCGCTGCACGAGCCAGATCCCGCGACGCGTATCAAGCTTTACGAGCAGTTGCAGACTCAGCATATGGAAACCAGTCCGTTTATGATCATGTTCCAGCCGACGCTGACCGCGGCCTGCCGCCATGACATCACCGGCGTGGTGTTATCTGTAATGAGCACCAGCCCTTACGAGAAGGTTGTTAAAGCGTGAGCAAGAGACTCAACAGTTTTCTGAGTACCTGCATCAGCGTTTGTCTTACTTTGTTTGGCCTGTCGGTTATCACTTTCTTTATCGGGAGAGTGATGCCGACCGACCCGGTACTGGCGGCGGTGGGCGATAATGCCCCCGAGTCGGTTGTCGAACGTGTACGTCACGAAATGGGGCTGGATCAGCCCCTCTGGATGCAGTTTCTCCACTATCTCAATCAGCTGGCGCATGGCGATCTCGGTCGCTCTGCGCTGACCTCCAACGCCGTCACCACTGATATTGCGCGCTATTTCCCCGCCACGCTCGAGCTGGCGACCGCCGCCATTATTATTGCGGCGATTATCGGTATTCCGCTCGGCGTGTGGGCCGCAACGCGTCAAGGCAGCTGGATTGATCAGACGATTCGCGTGGTCTGTCTGGCCGGTCACTCGCTGCCGGTATTCGTGCTGGCGTTGCTGAGCCTGCTGATTTTCTATTCGGCACTGGGCATTGCGCCGGGGCCGGGACGTCAGGACATCATTTATCAGGATATGATCCCGCAGGTCACGGGACTACTGACCGTCGACTCGCTGCTGGCCGGTGACATGGGCGCGTTCTGGGATGCGCTGGCTCACATGGTGCAGCCGGTATTGATTCTGGCGTATTTCAGTATGGCTTACATCACGCGCATGACCCGCACCTTTATGCTCAACGCGTTGGGCGGCGAATATGTGATAACCGCGCGCGCCAAAGGGCTGTCGGCGAGTCGCGTTATCTGGAAACACGCGTTTCCGACGGTCGGCGTGCAGCTGATTACCGTCTTGGCGCTGACCTATGCGGGCCTGCTCGAAGGCGCTGTCGTGACCGAAAACGTCTTCTCATGGCCCGGATTAGGACAATATCTGACTGTCTCGCTGATGAACGCGGACATGAATCCGGTCATCGGTTCCACCTTGCTGATTGGCGCGATTTACGTGCTGCTTAATCTGCTGGCCGACCTTCTCTATCGTTTACTGGATCCTCGCGTAAAATGAGCCAACTCTCTTCACGACCGGGGACTCGAGCCTGGCTGCTCGACGAAACTCCGAAGAATCGCACTCAGGCCGTTTGGGGCCGTCGCTACCGTATCTGGCTGGGGCTGCGTTCCAATCCGCTGGCGCTGATTGGCCTGATTACCGTGCTGCTGGTGCTGGCGATATCACTCTGCGCGCCGCTGTTGACGCACTATCATCCGGGCGATCAGGATTTGGCAAACCGCCTCGCCAAACCTTCTGCGCTGCACCTGCTCGGCACCGATGAGCTGGGCCGCGACACCTTCAGCCGCATTCTTTATGGCGGACGCATTACGCTCGGCATGGTGATTGTCGTAGTGGCGATCGTCGCCCCGCTCGGTCTGCTGATCGGCTGCGTCGCAGGCTACGCGGGCGGCATCGTTGACCGTATTTTAATGCGTATCACCGACGTGTTTCTGGCTTTCCCGCGTCTGATTCTGGCCCTCGCCTTTGTGGCGGCGCTGAAACCGGGCATCGAAAGCGCGATTCTGGCGATCGCCCTCACCGCCTGGCCGCCTTATGCCCGACTGGCGCGCGCCGAAACCATGCAGGTGCGCGGCACGGACTATATTGCCGCCTGTCGTTTAACCGGCGCAACCTCTGCACGCATCGTGCTGCGCCACATCATGCCGCTGTGCGTGCCGAGTCTGGTGGTGCGCGTTACGCTGGACATGAGCTCGATTATTATTACCGCCGCGAGTCTGGGCTTTCTCGGGATGGGCGCGCAGCCGCCGTCACCGGAATGGGGCGCGATGATTGCCACCGCCCGCCGCTTCCTGTTTAGCGAATGGTGGGTGCCGTTAATCCCCGCGATCGCCATCTTCGTGACTTCACTGGCCTTTAACTTTCTCGGCGACGGTTTACGCGACGTCCTCGATCCCAAGGAACGCTAATGCTGGTTGATATCAAAAATCTGCACATTACTTTTGAAACCCGCAGCGGCAGCTTTGACGCGGTGCGCGGCGTTTCTTTAACGCTCGGCAAAGAGAAGCTGGGCATTGTAGGCGAGAGCGGATCGGGCAAATCGCTGACCGCGCGCTGCCTGATGAACCTGCTGCCGTCGAGTGCAAAATGTCGCGCCGATACCCTCTCTTTCGACGGCATTGACCTGCGCAACGCCAGTGAAAAGCAGATGCGGCAGATTCGCGGCAAGCGCGTCGGCTTTATCTTGCAGGACCCAAAATACTCGCTGAATCCGGTGATGACGATTGGCAAACAGGTTGCCGAAGCCTGGCAGACGCACAAGGGCGGCAGCAAAAAACAGGCGATGGCAGCGGCGATTGACCTGCTGGATCAGGTGCGTATTCGTGACCCGCACAAGGTTGCCGAACGTTACGCTCATGAAGTGTCGGGCGGCATGGGCCAGCGCGTGATGATTGCGATGATGCTGGCGCCGGACCCGGAACTGATGATTGCCGATGAGCCCACCAGCGCGCTGGACGCCACGGTGCAGGCCGAAATTCTGCGCCTGCTCGACGATCTGGTGTCGAGCCGTGGCATGGGGCTGATTCTTATCAGCCACGACCTGCCGCTGGTGTCGCGATTCTGTGACCGCGTGGCGGTAATGTACGCGGGGCGCATCGTCGAAACGTTACAGGCGGGCGACCTGCGCCACGCGCAACATCCTTATACCCGTGGCCTGCTGGAATGCCTGCCTTCGCTGACTCATCCGCGCGAAAGGCTGCCAATTCTGGTGCGCGACGAGGCGTGGAAAACATCATGATTAATTTAGACCAGCTGCGTATCGCCTTCGGAGAGACCGAAGTGGTGAAAGGCGTCAGTTTTACCGTCAATAATGGCGAGAGCTTTGGCATTGTGGGCGAAAGCGGATCGGGGAAATCGACCATTTTACGCGCCCTCGCCGGACTTAACGAGTCGTGGTCCGGGTCGATGATGATCGGCGGCGAACCTCAGTTACCGAAACGGCCCAAGCGTTTTTATCGTCGCGTTCAGATGGTGTTTCAAGACCCGTACGGCTCGCTGCATCCGCGCCAGACTATCGATCGCATTCTTGCCGAACCGCTGGAAGTTCACGGTTTTCTGAACATTGAGAAACGCATCGCCGATGCCTTGAATGAAGTGGCGCTGCCGCAAAGCGTGCGTTTTCGTTTTCCGCATCAGCTTTCCGGCGGCCAGCGTCAGCGCGTGGCGATTGCCCGTGCATTAATTTCCGAACCCGACGTTTTATTGCTCGACGAGCCGACCTCGGCGCTGGACGTGTCGGTGCAGGCAGAAATCCTCAACCTGCTCAGCGATATTCGTGAAGAAAAGAAATTAACCTATGTGATGGTGACCCACAATTTAGCCGTGGTAACGCATCTTTGCACCAGAATCGGAGTAATGATTGGTGGTCAAATGGTCGAGCTGGTGAGTGCGAACGATTTACGGGCCGGACGCGTAACGCATCCGCACACTGCCGAGCTCCGCAAACTCAGTCTGGATCTCGAAGAGCCGGAAATCGACTAGGGCAACATTTGATTTTAGCCGACGCCCCTCGCGTTTTTTTTCAATAAAAGGGGCACAGGATAATGGAGACAGGAATGAATTCCTCAGGTTCTATGAATTGGCAAGCGGCATTGGAAGCGGCGAAAAAAGTGACCGACGGATGGAATCACCCGGGCCAACCCGGTGGCGCCATTGCCCTGTTTGATGGCGACTCTCTGCGTGGTGAAGCGTGCGGCGGTCTGGCAAATTTGACCACCGGCGAGCCGTTTAGCCTCGACAACGTGGTGCGTTACGCCTCGGTGACCAAGCACATTTTCGCAACCTTGGCTTTACTGCGCAGCAACGCCGGGCTCTCAATCGACGATACGCTCGGCAAATATCTGCCCGAGCTGCAAGCGCCGATGTCTGACGTCACGATAGGTCAGGCGCTGGACATGACCGGCGGCTTGCCCGACGTGCGCGAGACCTTATCGCTGCTGGGCATTTCGGTTTATAACGTCACCGAGCCCGACGCGCTGATAGACTTTCTCGCCACCGATGGCAGCCTGAACTTTGCCGCCGGCACCGAAATTTCGTATTCAAATACTGGCTATCGTTTGGTGGAAACCATTCTGAAACGCAAAGGTATTCGTTTCGACGACCTGATTCAGCAACATATTTCTACCCCGCTGGACATCGCGTTTCGCGCGCCGGAAGGCTGGTTTGATATTGTGCCAAATCTGGTGCCCGGCTATTGGAAGGCCGAAGATGGCTGGAAAACCTCCAGCGCCGGCCTGCATCTTTCCGCATCGGGCAGCGTGACGGGCAGCTTGCGTTCTCTCACGCGCTGGTTGCAAAGCCTGCTGAAAAACAGCGGGCCGGGCGCGGGCGTGCTTTCGGCGCTCAGCCAGTCGCGCGCCCTGCTTGACGGCACGCCAACCGCCTACGGTTTGGGCATCACCCATTCCACTCTGGGCGAGCATCAGTTAGTGGGCCACGGCGGCTCGCACGCGGGTTATAAAACGTATTTCCTGCTGCATCCGACCTTAAATGTCGGCGCGGCGCTGGTATCGAATCGCGAAGATACCGCCTCTTATACCGCGCTGTTAAACGTGATGTCTGCCCTGCTCGACACCCCCTTACCCGCCAGAAGCACGGCGTTGAAAGACGGTCTTTATACCAGTCAGGCCGAGCCTTATTGGCTGTCGGTAAAAGATGGCGTGGCGAGTTATTTAGGCGCCAGCGAAAATCTGTATCAGGGCGAAGATGGCAGCGCGATTTCCCTTTCGGCGCATTTACCTATGCGTTTACAGATGAATGGTGACGCCATCGAAGGCGAAATTGGGTTAGCCAAACGTTATTTCACCCCGACAGAAGCGCATGATTGTCTTGAATTAATTCAGGGCCGCTGGTTCCATCCGCAGTCAAAAGCCGCGTTTGATATTGAAGGCGACAAGCTGAAGATGGGTGTGGGTCCGTTGCGCGCAAGCGGCACGCTGACCTCGATTGGTCAGGGTCGATTGCTGGTGAAAATGCCCGACGGGCCGTGGGAAAAAGCGTTCTGCCTCTATTTTCAGGGCTACAACGTGCAGCTGATTTCTAACCGCAGCCGCGTATTAAGCTTCCGCCGCGACGAATGTCGGATTAGCTGGTAGTCGCTTCCAGCACTTATTAGCTTTCAAGCCTTCCCTGTTTCGATCATGACTAAATGATGATTAGAAACGGGAAGGCTTTTTATTTGGGCGTTATTTTTGCATATTAAAGATAGGCCGCGCTGTGAAAATCAATCTCCCACTGCAAGACCTGCGCATATATTCCGGAAAGGCGTGTCTGCTCGGCTGCGCTTAACGTGGCGGCAATAGAATCTAATTCGGCTTTTAACCAGCTGGCCTGATTAATAAACGTCTCTTCAGCGTGCATAACCACCCACTCTTTAACATCTTTATCTTCTATATTTGCGCGACTGACCCGGCTGCACCAGTGATAATACATCCATTCCGCGCCAAACATCAGGGTGATAATCTCGGCGTAACTGCCCGTTTCGGCCACCCGCAGCATGCCCTGGCTAAATCGATAAACCTCCGGCGCGCCGTGTAAATAGTTATCCGCTGCCACGTTGCGTTTTTGCATCACGCGTTCGAAATAGGCGATCTGTTCGTTTGCCAGCGCGTCTAATACGCCAATCAGCCAGCGCCGGTGGGTTATATTGGGCGCTTTGATGACGGCATAGGAAAATATTTCAATCGCCGTAGCCACAAAGTCACCTTCAAAGACCAGATACTGATTAAATACCTGTTCTGGAAGTTTGCCCTGCTCGATATCTATAACAAACCGATGCTGCTGCATCGCCTGCCAGACGTCCTGATTGTCGGCTAATAAACGATCGGTAAAGCTTGTCTGAGGCTCGATATTTTTGATGTCTGTGCTCTTAGTAGACGTCATACTCACTCCTCAAGCTCTGCTCTAGCGACCGACATAAAGTGTTTTACCCGCTCCGGCTCGACCTGATTCCACCATACGCCGCCATATTTCAGCGTGCTGGCCACGATAACGCCCTGCGTGTGCTGAAGAATTTCACAGATATTCTCCGGGGTGACGCCAGAGCCGACTAATAAAGGCAGTGAAGTTGCCGCGCCAATTTCATCGATTTCGTCGAGCGTGGCGGTATCACCCGTGCGCTGGCCGGTCGCTATGACGGCATCCGCCTGAAAGAAGTCGACGTCGCGCGTCAACTCGGTAATAGTTCTGTCGGCCACAATGGCGTGGCTACCGTGCTTGACGTGGCTGTCAGCAAATACCTTAATATGCTCGGCGCGTAATAACGAGCGATAGCGCAGTGCCTTTGCCGCCGCGCCTTCAATAAATCCTTCATTCGCAATATAGGCGTTGGCCCACTGATTAACACGCACAAAATCTGCGCCACCCGCCAGCGCCGTAGCTAAAGCTGGAATAGCCGCATTGGCTAATACGTTAATACCTAACGGGCAGCCAAACTCTTTTTTGATTCTATCGGTAATCACTGACATAAAAGCTGCCGTTTCATAACCGATATCTTCAGGTTTCGAAAAAGGAATATCACCGTGATTTTCGACAATTAACCCATGAACGCCGCCTGACAAATAAGCTTCGGCATCGCTAAGCGCAATGTCCATGATTTGGTTAATTGATTTACCGCGATAATTCGGCGAGCCTGGAAATGGCTCACAGTGCACCACGCCAATAATTGCTTTCTTTCTCGAAAATATCTCTTGTATTGCGCTGATTTTTTCTGCTGATATAGAAGCCATGACCTCTTTCTCCTCAAGGAATATAGTATGCAAGTCTTCGTTGTCGGCAACACTGGCGTTGACGAAACCTTTATGATTACTGAATTACCCGCAAAAGGTGCGTCAATTCATGGTGTTAAACTGCATCAAGATCTCGGTGGAAAAGGCGCCAATCAGGCGATTATTCTTTCCCGCTGTGGAATTCCCACCGTTTTCATCACCGCGCTCGGCAATGATGCTCAAGGGCAATGGTGTCAAGAACAATTAAAAAAAGAGCCGATAACCCTGCTGCCAGATAAATATTACTCTTGCCGAACCGATAGCTCGCTGATATTTAACTGCGACGACGGTGACAATGCGATAATAACCACCACCACCGCCGCAGAGGCATTATTGGTGAGCGATGTTCATCAGGCGATGGAAATTTCTTCGCCGCAAGATGTTGTACTGCAACAGGGAAACTTCTCTGCCGAAAAAACCAGAGAAATATTCACTCTAGCCAAAGCAAAAAAGCTCACTACAGTATTTAATCCTTCGCCGTTCAACCCCGAATTTAAAACATTGCTGCCGCTGGTGGATATTCTGGTGGTTAACCAACTTGAAGCCCAGCTGTTAAGCGGCGAAGACGATATCAGTGCCGCTGCCACTCGTTTGCTCAATAACGGCATAAAACAACTCATTATCACTCTCGGCGCAGAAGGCGCGTTATTACAAGATGGCGAAGGCCAACAGCGGATTGCCGCCGCGCCGGTCAACGTGGTTGATACCACTGGCGCGGGCGACACCTTTCTCGCCGTTATGCTTGCCTCAGCCCTCAAACGCCAATTACCCCTATTGCTGAGAGATTTACAAGGCGCGGCAGCCGCTTCGGCCATCACTATTAGCCGAACCGGCACCTTGAGCGCCTTTCCTACTTCTTTCGAACTTGCCGCCCTGCTTGCAAGCCACTAGGCAATCAACTAAGCAATCAGCTAAGCAAGTCAGTCATTATCAACAGTTACGGCGCGGGGTTATTTAAACTCTGCGCGGTATTTGTCGACATTCGCTTTGGTCACGACCGTAGCGGGTACATTGATATTTTTCTCGATCGATTGACCCGCAACGACCTTATTCATCGCCTTGACCGCTTCAACACCCATATTCAACGGGTCCTGTTGCAACACGGCGGTGACATAGCCCTGATCGATGCCGGAAATGGCTTTAGAGGTCAGGTCCCAACCAAAGACTTTAATATCCTTTTGGCGGCCCTGATTTTCGACGGCGGCAATAGCGCCTAATAACGCGGGTTCACCGGTGGCATAAATTGCGGTCATACTCGGGTTGCCGGTAATCAGGTTTTCGGCGGCGGTCAGGGCGTTATCCTGAATATTCTGTCCATCGACCACGCCGACTACGCTGATACCCGCGTGGCCTTTGAGGGTATTTTCAAAGCCTTTCTGCCGATCGTTTTGTATTGCCGAGTTCAGTGCGCCAACGATGCCGACCTTGGCTTTATCGCCCATGCTTTTTTTGACGTAATCAGTGAAGTAATTACCCAAGATCTCGCCGCCTTTAATATTGTCGACGCCCACCTGCGCTTTATGTTTACCGGAAGCCGGTAATACCGCATCGATAGCAATAACCGGGATGTTTTTGGCTGCCGCCTCGGCAATAGCCGGAAGAATACCGTTGACGTCAATGGCGTCGACCATGATCCCTTTAACGCCCTGTTGAATATAGTTTTCTATCGCGTCATTTTGCGACACCGGATTATTGTTGGCGTTATAAATTACCAGTTTCACACCGGATTTTTTTGCCTCGTCGGCTGCACCCTTATTCATCTGATTAAAGAACAGCGCCTGCTGGTTTATTTGCACCATAGCGTAGGTAGGCGTTTCGGCTGCGGCAGCCGCGCCTGAGAATAAGAGAGTGAGAGTCACCGCAGCGAGTGCAGTTCGGGAGAAACGAGCCATTTGCGAAGCAATATTTTTCTTACCGGCATTAATCAACATAATCAAATCCTTAAGAGTCGACAAAGACAACGATAAATATCAATCGACAGCCTGAGAGGATGCGGCACGCACAGCTCCCGGCGAGGTTCGATCGAATGACTGTTGGCGACTCAACATCAGAAAAGAGTAGTGATTAACGCGAAAAGCGACGTTCCAAACGAAGCGTTTTCGATAACACGTTGCTGCGGGTAATTGCCGATAACAATTGAACTTGGCGAAAAAAAAGTCAAGGGGATTTTTTATCAGTAATATTTTCAATAATAAATAACACTTACTGCTTATTCATTTCCAATAAGCAGTTCTGACAAAATCAGCAGATTTGTAATATGCTGTCTATCACTTAGGATTAGTGCGTATCGGGCGCATTTTTGCCGCCTTTTCGCCGAGATAGCAGGGATTAATTATGGCTCAAAAACGGGTGGTATTATCAGACGTCGCCAACATGGCCGGACTGTCGAAAGCGACCGTGTCACGATATCTCAATAACAGCATAACTTTGCCCCAGCAGACCGTTCAACGCATTGAAGATGCCATAAATACCTTGGGTTACCGCGCCAATAGCTTGGCTCGCCGCTTAAGTATGGGCGGCAGCGAGACGATCGGATTAGTATTACCCGATATTTCAAACCCGTTTTTCGCCGAATTGGCCGATGCAGCCGAAGAGGCCGCGTCGGCGCATAAATACAGCCTGGTACTGTGCGTCACGCGTAATAATCTCGAGAAAGAGTGCCAATTTATTCGCTGGCTCGACACGCGTCAGGTTGATGGCCTGCTGTTTGCCACCAATCGCCCCGATAACGGCCAGCTCTGTCTTGAGCTTAAAGGGCAACGTCACGTCGTGCTGATTGATGAAGACGTGCCCGGCTGCAATATGCCCAGAGTATTTTCCGATAATGTTCACGGCGGCGAGCTGGCTACGCAGGCATTGATTGCGGCCGGGCATCGGCAAATTGCCTTTGTGGGCGGGCCCGCAAAGCTAATGAGCGTGCGGGAAAGGCATCAGGGCTATCAGCAGGCGCTGGAGAATAGCGGCCTGCAATATACTGATTCCTATGTGCTTTATGGCAATTACGACCGCACATTTGGCCGTCAGGCGCTGGATCACCTGCTTGCCCTGCCTACGCCTCCCACCGCTATTTTCGCCGCCAGTGATTATCTGGCGCTTGGCCTGCTCGACGGCGTTCGCGCGCGAGGTTTGGCCGTGCCGCAGGCGCTCTCGCTGGTTGGCTTTGATGACGCCATCTACTCCGATTTAATCACCCCAAGACTCTCGACCATCAAACAGTCAGCCCGCGAATTAGGCCGCACGGCGGTGGAAAAACTGATCAAACTATTTAACGATGACGATGACAACGTGGCCCCGCTCACGCGTATTCCCGTCGAATGGATTGCCCGCGACTCTGTCGCCACGCCGCCGGTAAAAGGCTAAATTTTTGCCCTGACATTGAGCAACTGCTCTTTTTTAGGGCGAAAATTCACCCACTCAAAATCTCCTAGGGCTTTGTCATTTTTCCGAAACAGGAAGAAATGCATTTTCTACTACTGCATATAAAAATTACTAACCAATTGTTAAGTATGGCTTTTATTCTTCATCCGTTTTCTATAAGTTTTCAGTTTTGTTTCCTCGCTCACAGAAACTGGCACGCTTACTGCTACACTCCTTTCGGCGACTCAACTATCCACACTCACTTTTAGCCGTATTTATGGGTGAGCCGGAGATCAGATTCGCCGTTAATTTGTCATTTGGGTAAACCGGTTTACAAGGAAAGAGAAATCGGTAATGACAGTAACGGCTTTCTGAACAGCAGAATGATAAGCACGCATTCTGCCCTCCGCCGCCCCTTTGTGATGGAGCAGATTTATGTCCAGAGACCTGTCAGGCCCGCCAAGGGTGGAGATGATCGATATCACCAAAACCTACGGTTCAATCCGCTCTCTTCGCGGCGTTAATCTCTCATTGGCCCCCGGTGAAGTGCTGGGTTTAGTGGGCGATAACGGCGCGGGTAAATCAACGTTAACCAAGATTTTGGCCGGTGCCGTCGTCCCTACCAGCGGCACCTTGCGCGTCGACGGCGAAGAGGTTGGCTTCAGCAATCCGGCCGATGCTCGCCGCTGCCACATCGAAATGGTTTATCAAGACCTGTCGCTATGCGATACCGTCAACGTGGCGGGCAATCTTTTTATGGGTCGCGAACCGCAAAAACACCTGCTCGGCATCCCTTTCCTCGACGAAAAAAAGATGCACCAAGAGGCTCACGAAATGCTCAAGGGTCTGGGAATTTCCATTCCTGACACCCGTTTATTGGTGCGAAATCTTTCCGGCGGCCAGCGACAGGCTATCGCCATTGCCCGCGCCGCCGCATTTGAGCCTAAGGTGCTGATTATGGACGAGCCGACCGCCGCGCTGGCGGTGGCCGAAGTCGAAGCCGTGCTCGAGCTTATCCGTCGAGTCAGCGCGCGCGGCGTCAGCGTGATCCTCATCACCCACCGTTTGCAGGATCTGTTCCTAGTCTGCGATCGCATTATGGTTATGTATGAGGGCACCAACGTGGCCGAAAGAAATATCGCCGACACCAGCCTCTCTGACATCGTCAATCTGATTGTCGGCCAAAAGTTCGACGCACATTCGGCTCGTGAAACTGTTCATCACTGAGTCCTTCGGAGGAAATTGCATGAGCATGGTGAATATGTCCAGTCCAAGAATGATCAAGCATTCTCTGTCACGCCGAATACTGCACAACCACTCCGGCGTGGTGAGCATCGCGGTGTTTTTTATTTTCTGTTGCGTGGCTTTTACCTTCGCTACTGACGATTTTATGTCCCGCTTCAACTGGCTGAATATCTTACGCCAGAGTGCACCGCTATTGATTGTCGCGGCGGCGATGACGCTGGTTATCACCACGGGCGGCATCGATTTATCCGTAGGATCAACGCTGGCGTTGGTCGGCGCGTTGTCGGCTATCGCGTTAAACAGCTGGGGCTGGCCGTGGCCGGTGGTGCTGGTAGCGGGTCTGGCAATGGGCGCATTTATTGGCGCCATAAACGGCTATTTCATCGCTTATGAAGGCATTCCGGCGTTTATCGTTACCCTCGCCACGCTGGCGGTGATTCGTGGCGTGGCGCTGTTATTGACTCAGGGCTATTCAATTCCGATACCGGCAGACAGTGATTTCGTCTGGCTTGGCCGCGCGTGGGTATTTGGCCTGCCCTTGCCCGCCATTATTGGTGTGGTGGCGCTGATTGTCGGCCACGTGTTGCTGAATCACACCCGTTTTGGTCGCTACGTTACCGCGATTGGCGCGAACAAAGAAGGCGTGCGCCGCGCGGGCGTGAATACCCGTTCCATGACGCTGTGGGTGTACATGCTGAGTGGCATGGCGGCCGCGCTGGCGGGAATGATCATCACCGCGCGTCTCGGCAGCGGTTCATCGAATCAGGGCGAAGGCTTTGAATTACAAGTCATTGCAGCCGTAGTATTGGGCAGTACCAGCTTATTTGGCGGCTTCGGCACTATCATCGGCACCCTGCTTGGCGCGCTGTCGATCGCCGTCATTCAAAACGGCCTGATTCTTTCGCACCTCTCGCCGTTTTATACCCAAATCGCCACCGGCCTGATTATTCTGCTGGCAATTTGGCTGAATACTCGCATTTTCAACCCCGTTCGCACCAGCAAAGGATAGCGCCATGAAATCAGGTTCACTTTTTCGACATCCCGAGCCGTTTCCTTTAGGCGTGAACAGCGGTTATGTCACCACCGTGCTCGGGCCGATGCCCGTCAGCGAGCTTGGCGTGACGTTGATGCACGAACATATTTTGCTGGACGCGTCCGGAAAATGGGTGCCACCCTGCTGCTGTAGCGAACGTCATATTGCCGAGATGCCGGTCAAGATTGAAAACCTGGGCGAACTCTCCTTAAATCCCCTCGCCAGCCGCGATAATTGCCAGCTGTTTGACGTCGATTTAGCCATCGAAGAGTTGTTGAAATTTAAGGCGCAAGGCGGCCAAAGCGTGGTGGATCCGACCAATATCGGCATTGGTCGCGACCCGAAAGCCTTGCAGCGCATCTCGCGTTTAACGGGTTTGAACATCATTATGGGCACGGGATTTTATCTTGAGCCGTCACATCCCGCGTATGTAAAAACCCATTCTTTGGAAACGCTGACCGATCAGATTATTTATGACGTCGGCGGTTTCGATGACAAACCTGAGGTTATTGCAGGATTAATTGGCGAGATTGGCGTCTCCAGCGCCTTTACCGCCAGTGAGGAGAAATCGCTACGCGCCGCCGGACGTGCCAATGCCGCGACGGGCGTGCCTATCGAGGTGCATCTGCCGGGCTGGGAACGGCTAGGCCACAAGGTGTTGGATATTCTCGCCGAAGAAGGGGCGGATCTCGGGCACACGGTGCTTTGTCATATGAATCCGAGCTTTGCCGATAAAAATTATCAGCGCACGCTGGCCGAACGGGGTGCGTTTCTTGAATATGACATGATAGGTATGAGCTACTTTTATGCCGATGAGAGCGCGCAATCGCCGTCGGACGAAGATAACGCCCGCGCCATTCGCGAGCTGATCGACGACGGTTTTATCAAGCAGGTTTTACTCTCACAGGACGTATTTCTAAAAACCATGCTGACCCGCTTTGGCGGCCACGGCTACGGCTATATTCTCAAACATTTCGTGCCGCGTTTGCGTCGCCACGGCGTAACCAGCGAGCAGCTCGAACAGTTGCTGATTGCTAACCCACAGCGGGTATTTGGCAAACTTTAATCTCTATTCTATTTTTCGTTTTCTGTTTCATTTGAATGACAAGATTATCCAACACCAGGGAAATCTACTGACGATCGTTTAATCAAATAATAAACAACTAATCCGCACAGAGAGAAAAGGAAAACGGATGAATGTAGACACTGATGTCGTCACGCTGGCGCAAAAACTGTTGTCTTTTAATACGATTAATCCGCCGGGCAATGAGCGTGACTGTCTGCTGTGGCTCGGCGATTACCTAAAAGCGCTGGGGTTCGAGGTGACCGAACATCCCTTTGGCGAACAGCGAATGAACCTGATTGCGCGCTTGCCCGGCGCAAAAGCGGGTAAACCGCTGGCGTTTTCCGGCCATCTCGACACCGTGCCGCTCGGCAATGCGCCGTGGCAGCGAGACGCTTTCGGTCATGACATCGTTGACGGAAAACTGTTTGGCCGAGGCAGCAGCGATATGAAAGCGGCGGTCGCGGCGTTTATTGTCGCCTGTATCAACCAGCGCGAGGCGATTGCGGCGGGCCACGGCATCGTTTTGCTGCTGACCGGTGGCGAAGAGACGGGCTGTGACGGCGCCCGAGCGTTAATTGAAGATGATTCAATTACTCTACCCATCCCGAGCGCGGTGATTGTGGGCGAAGCTACCAGCAATTATCCCGTGATAGGTCATAAAGGCGCGCTGTGGGTGCGCTGCGAAACGCAGGGTAAAACCGCGCACGGCGCGATGCCCGAGTTGGGCATAAACGCGATTTATCTTGCTGCCGACGCGATTGGCAAAATTCGCCTGTTTGAATTAGGCCCGCCGCACCCGCTAATGAAGAAACCAACTCTTAACGTGGGCGCGATGCGTGGCGGTTTAAACATCAATTCTGTCCCAGACAGCGCCAGTTTTGATGTCGATATGCGCACCGATCCGACGTTGCATCACCGAGAGATCACCAGGCGTTTGCAACAGCATTTAAGTGACGCTGTCACGATCTCCACGCTGGTGGATTTGCCGGCGGTGTTAACGGATTCGGTAAATCCGTGGATCCAGCAAACGCTCACGCTGTGCCAGCCTTATCACGCTGAAGCTATCACGCCCCGCATTGTGCCCTACTTCACCGACGCGGCTTTGTTGCTCAAGGCGCTGCACCATCCGCCATGCATTATTCTTGGACCGGGCGAGCCTGCGATGGCGCATCAAACGGATGAATATTGTGAAGTACAGAAGCTGGTTGAAAGCGTAGAAATTTATGGCGCGATGATTTTGGCAGCCAACGCGTAAGCAATCATTTCATGAATCTAAATCAGGCCGCTCAAGTAAACTAAGGGGAAGCAAAGGCTTCCCTTTTTTATTGCTCTCCCCTCTAAAATCCCCCCAAAAACAGTGTGCTTTAGCTCACACTTTTAGTTTTTTCCAACAAAAAATGTATCAAAAGGTTCGCAATAGCACAAATAGCTTAACCCCAGCAATGGCGGGGCTTTGCAGGCCATTTTTAACTAAAAATGAGTATTAAGTCAGCTAACTGGTTACTTTACTTACTAAACGCTTTATTCACTTACGAAAGGAAGTGCATTAACATCCGCGAAACATTTAAAAATATCTCGGTCACATTTGAGTTATTCGAACCTATTGATTCAATGCTCATTGAGCTAGATGAGCAATTTGAAAGCCTTGGCAGTTTTTGAAGTTATGAAAGTTTTGAAGTTTTGAAGTTTTGAAAGTTTTGAAAGTTTTGACAAGCGTTTTACAGGGGCCCGGCTTAAACGGACTGTTTTTACCGACTGATTTTACGGAAGACCACCATGATCAATCTCTCACGCCGCCGAATGGTATTCGGAACTGCGGGCATCCTTGCGGCCGGATTTGGCAGTCAGCTGCTTGGAGGCAATCTGCTCGGCAACGTCGCGCAGGCCGCACCGCCGTTGGCGTCGGCGATCACCATGCCAGACAATTTCATGCAGCTTTCCAAAACGCTCACCGCGATGGAAAACCTTGAGCCACATCTGGGTCAGGCGCTTTACGGCTGGCTGCATCACGCCGAACTCGATGCCCGGCTCGACGCGTTGACCACGCTGATTAATGCCCATCCAGGAATAATCGGCGAGCCGTTACACCAACTGTTAGCGCAGCAGCCTGAAGCCTTGGGTCTGCTTTATCAACAGCTTGTGAACGGATGGTATCTCGGCGTGGTCGGTCAGCCGGGCAGTCAGGTCTGTATTGGTTTTGAAAATATTGTGAGCTATGAACTCGTGAAAGAGAGCGTTTTACCGCCGAGCTATGCCGTTGGCGAACCTAATTTCTGGATCCACAAGCCTGACAGCGAGGTAAAGACCCATGGCTGATTCATTAAACGCAGACGTAATCGTCATTGGTGCCGGTATTGCGGGTTCACTGGCGGCTGAAAAAATGGCCAAGGCCGGAGTCTCCGTGTTGATGCTGGAATCGGGTCCTTTTATCAAGCGTGATGAGGCCGTGGAACTGTTCCGCCAATCGCCGTTAAAAGGTGACTTTACCGAGCCGTATCCGCCAAAACCGTGGGCGCCGCAGCCAAAGTTTCAGCCAAAAGATAACCATTACCTGATTCAAAAAGGGCCGGATATCTATGCCGCGCAGTACTTGCGTGGCGTGGGCGGCACTACGTGGCACTGGGCCGGCCAGGCGTTTCGTCTACTGCCCAATGACATGAAAATCAAAACGTTATACGGCGTGGGTCGCGATTGGCCTATCAGCTATGAAGAGCTGGAACCGTATTACACCGAAGCCGAAATCCAGATGGGCGTGTCCGGTGATGATGACCTCGGTTCGCCGCGATCCGAGCCGTATCCGCTGCCGGGCATTCCGCTCTCTTACGGTTTCGAGCGTATTAAAGAGCGCGTTGCTCCGCTGGGTTACGTCGTAGGAATCGGTCCACAGGCGCGTAACAGTATTCCTTACGACGGCCGCCCTGCCTGCTGTGGCAACAATAACTGCATGCCGGTTTGCCCGATTGACGCGCAATATCACGGCGGCATTTCTGCACGCAAAGCCGTAGAAGCGGGCGTGCGGGTTATCGCCAACGCCGTGGTTTACAAAATCGAGGCCGACGACAGCGGCAATATCGTTGCCGTTCATTATCTCGACTCTGAAAAACAGACTCACAAAGTCACGGGTAAACGTTTCGTTCTGACTGCCAACGGGTTGGAAAGTCCAAAACTGCTGCTGATTTCCACCAGCGACAAATATCCAAACGGTATTGCCAACAGCTCCGGCATGGTGGGTCGTAACCTGATGGATCACCCAGGAACCGCCGTTGAGTTTCTGGCCGATGAGCCGGTGTGGTTCGGTCGCGGGCCAATGCGTCCGGGCAGTATCAACAACCTGCGTGACGGCGCTTTCCGCTCCGAACGTTCGGCGCTGCGCGTAGATTTGGCCAACACCTCACCGGTGCGCACGCTTACCGAACGTCTGGTCAAACAGGGTTATTACGGCAAGGCGCTAAACGAAAAGCTGGCGTATCAGGCCGAGCGTTACGTGCTGATGAACTGCCTGCTGGAGATGCTGCCAGAGCCGGAAAACCGCGTGGTGCCGAGCAAAACCGAGAAAGATGAATGGGGCATTCCGCGTCTGGAAGTCTATTACCAGTTCCCGGATTACGTGCATAAAGGTTACGACCAGTCGATGCTCGATTTCCAGAAAATCGCCGAAAGCATGGGCGGAACCGAGGTGGTGTTCAGTAAACGTGGCGTTTACAACAACAACCAGCACATCACCGGCACCATGATTATGGGCAGCGATCCGAAAGATTCCGTGGTCGACGGCGACTGTCGCACCCACGATCACCCGAATCTGTTTATCGCCGGTACCGGCATCATGCCTTCCGCTTCTACCGTTAACTCGACATTAACCGGTACGGCGCTGGCGCTTCGCATGGCAGATACGGTGCTGAAAAGCCTGGCCTGATTCTTCTGAGGAAAGACGGCTGCCCGCAATCGGGGGCCGTACGAGGATGTGGAAATGAACAATAAACATTTGCTGGCTGCCCTGTTGCCGCTGGTTTTCGCCACCAGCGCCTTTGCCGACTCCACCGCAGATTCGGCCGCGCTAATTAAACGCGGCGCGTATTTAGAACGCGGCGCGTATTTAGAACGCGGCGCGTATTTAGCGACCGCCGCCGACTGTACCGCCTGCCACACGGCACCGGGCGCGGCCAAAAATGCAGAATTTGGTGGCGGTTATCCGCTGGCTTCACCGTTTGGGGTGATTTACGGCACCAATATTTCATCCGACAAACAGTTTGGGATTGGTAGCTGGAGCGACGACGAGTTCGTTCGCGCGGTGCGTGACGGCGTGGGCAAAGACGGACAGCAGCTTTATCCGGCCATGCCTTACGACTCATTTACCAAAATGAAACGCGACGACGTGCTGGCGATTAAAGCCTATTTAATGTCTTTACCGGGCGTGCATGAAGCACCGGCGAAAACTGACCTCTCCTTCCCGTTTAATCAGCGCTGGGGCATGACGTTCTGGAAATGGTTTAACTTCGATAAGGGCGAGCTGAAAAGCGATCCGTCCAAGAGTGATGACTGGAACCGTGGCCGTTATTTAGTGGATGCGATGGAGCACTGCGGCACCTGCCACACCCCGCGTACCTTGACGATGGGCATGGACAACGGCAAAACTCTCGGCGGTGGCGATCTCGGCTCGTGGAAGGCGTTTAACATCACCTCCGACAAAAATGCCGGTATCGGTAACTGGTCGCAGCAGGAGTTGGTCACCTACCTGAAAACCGGTTTTGTGGCGGGCAAAGCCTCTGCGTCTGGCGCGATGGCCGAAGCTATCGAGCATAGTCTTCAACATCTTACCGATGCGGATCTCAATGCTATCGCGACCTATGTGCGTTCGGTTCCGCCGGTAGCGGATAAAGATCAGACCAAACCGCGCGACCAGTGGGGCAAACCGGCGAGTGACGTGTTCCCTGATCGCGCCAATGCCGTCGCCTTTGATAAATCGGCCTCTGCGCTGTTCAACAGTAACTGTGCGGCCTGTCACGGCGCGTCAGGTCAGGGGATCGGCAAGGGTTTCCACGCCTATCCTTCCTTATATAACCACACCAGCACCGGCGCGGCGGACAGTCGCAATCTGGTGGCTGTGATTCTGACTGGCGTGCAGCGTCATATGGATCAGGGTGAAGTGATGATGCCGTCGTTCGCCAACCAGCTTAACGACGAACAGGTTGCGCAGATTGCCAACTACGTCAGCACGCAATTTGGTAATCCGGCTGGCGCTACTGTCACTGCCAAACAGGTGAAAAAAGTGCGTGACGGCGAAGATCGCAGCTATCCGCCGAAGATTGAAGACGGCACGCAGAAGTAAACTGTTTTAAGAAATCAACGCCTAAGCCGCTCGCTTTATGATTTGAGTTCATAAAGTCGGGCGGTTTTTTTATTGCGTAAACCTGATGAGTCGAATGCCAATAATGGGCAATAATGCGCGAGGTGTGGGTTATTAGTCTACTGTACAAAAAAGGGTCACCGCCGATGATTTTGCCGATTACAAAATGAGAAGTTGCTGGTAAAATTCGGAGCAAAAAACCAAAAAAAAGCGTCCTGTTAGCGCTCAGAGTGAGCTCATAAGTGAGCCTGTCTCGAAGATGAACGCTAACGGACGCCTTTCAAAAATTTTACCGAGCCGTTAAGGTCGGTGAAATGAATGATGCAGCTTACATGCCAATTTTTCACAACTTTCCTACCCTTTTCTTTTCAAGAGCTTATCTTTTCGCTTATCTTTTCACCTAAATTCGCGCCTCCTACTTTTTGCACTATCAATGCCCTTTTGCACTATTAATGCCCTTTCGCACCCTTTTGAAACAATACTTCATCTCCGTAGCCGCCCTTTCGAACTAAAAAGAAACCAAATATTTCATTACTAGGCGATATTGAAATAAACCATCTATATTGTTAGGTTACGGTTATGAGTAACAACTGCTGCAAGCAAAAGCGGTTACCCGCAAAAAAGTCGACCGAAAATAGATCAAAAAATAAACCAGTGAGGGACGCTATGTTAAAAGTTGCGCTTTTAGGGGCAGGCAGGATTGCCAAAGTTCATGCAAAACATATTGATGATAATCCGGATTCGGTACTGTTTTCTGTTTCTAGCCACACGACGGAAAGCGCCAAAAAGCTGGCCGAGAAATACCGCGCCAACGTGCTGTCAGTAGAAGAGGCGATTAATCATCCCGAGGTTGACGTGGTGCTGATCGCGACGCCGAACGATACTCACGCAGACTTTGTCGAACAGGCCGCGCGTACGGGCAAGGCGATTTTCTGCGAAAAGCCTATCGATCTCGACATTGCGCGCGTCAAAGCCTGCGTCAAAACGATTAATGAAAGCGGCGTGCCTTTTATGATTGGTTTCAACCGCCGTTTTGACCCCGATCATTCTGCGTTGCAGCAGGCGCTGGCCGCCGGTGAAATCGGCTCGCTGGAACACCTGCAAATAAACTCGCGCGACCCTTCCCCGCCGCCAAAAGAGAGCTTCCCGGGATCGGGCGGTATCTTCCGCGACATGACGATTCATGATTTTGATATGGCGCGCTTTCTTTTACAGGAAGAACCCGTTTCAGTTTCCACTATAGGCGCGGCGCTGGTAAATCCGGAAATTGCGCAAGGCGGCGACCTCGACGTCATCGTGGTCACGCTGCAAACGGCCTCGGGCAAAATTGTGGTGATTAACAACAGTCGTCGTTCAGGCTACGGCTTTGATCAACGCATCGAAGCACACGGGCAACGCGGCAGTTTGCAGGTTGATAATTTGCCAGCGACGTCATTGGTCAAGAGTTCGGAAGAGTGCGGCACGCAGGCGCAAAAATCGCCGTACGCTACGCGTGATCGCTATTCTGAAGCCTTCAGCGCCCAATGGGCTGCATTTATTGCCGCCGTTAAAGCAAATAAACCGGTGCCGATCACCGCTGACGATGGCTTAAAAGCGCTGCTATTAGCCGAAGCCGCGATTGAATCTTATAAAACCAAGAAAGTGGTAAGCGTTTCGCTTTAACTTCCACAATGGCCAAAATTAATCAGTCATAACAAAGGACCTCATCTCGAGGTCTTTTTCTTCAATACTGCACATTCCTTAACGGGTTTATCCCTTTCTTACAAAGAATAAACTTTTCTACAAAAGTAAGTCCCCCTTCACCTTTACCTTACTCATGGCTCACATAATGAATACCGGGTTCTCTATAGGCATTCTGCACATGCTAGTGATACCCTGTAGCCAGAAATTTATGTAAGGGAAATCAATGAAAATCCAACATATTACTTTGACCAATTTTCGTCTATTTAAAAGCTTTGAGTGTAGCTTTGAGTCAGATTTAACAGTATTGGTCGGAGTAAATGGTCAAGGTAAAACAACCCTGTTAGATAGCTTGGCTATTGCACTGGGTCAATTTGTTGGAGGATTTGGTCCCGGTATTGATAAAGGTATAATAGATGGCGATATTCGTTTAGCGAAGATAACGACCGAGTGGAATTCACAGCCAGAGCAAAATGCTTCCTATGGTGGTTATCAAATGGAACAGCAACTTCCTGTTTCAATTAATGTCATAGCGTTCCCTGACGATCAGTTGTCTTTTAAAAAATGGAGCCGGCAAAGAAATACACTTAAAGGCCGGACCACGCTGGTCAAAGAACTTAAAAACCTTGCTAGCGAACTTCAAACTGCCGTTCAACAGGGTCAAAAAGTGACGTTGCCATTAATAGCCTATTATGGAACCGGGCGACTTTGGGGACAAAAACGACTAAGTGGATTTGCACATTCCCAAAATAAAGCTGACAGCCGATTATATGGCTATTCCGACTGCCTCGATCCATCTTCAAGTTATACAGCTTTCAGTACATGGCTTCGCAAGCAAACACTCTCTGAATTTGAATTCCAACTAAGTCAAAAAGAACTGGAGAATCCGATATCTGAAACGCCACGGTCTAATTGGATCGAAAGTATCCGTAAGGCGGTAGATATAATTCTCGAGAGTACCGGATGGAAAAATGTCCGTTATAGTGCAATTCATCAAGCAGTGGTAGTCACCCATTCTGAATATGGTGATCACCCTGTCAGCTCATTAAGCGATGGCTTGCGTAATACAATTGGCATGGTTGCGGACATTGCCTATCGTGCAATTCTACTCAATCCTCATTTTTTAAAAAATGCCGTGACCAAAACGCCGGGAATAGTCTTGATTGACGAAGTGGATATGCACCTGCATCCAGAATGGCAGCAAATGATTTTAACCCAGCTTTCACGGGGATTTCCTAATTTGCAATTTATTGTGACAACACACAGTCCGCAAGTGTTAAGTACCGTCAAGAGGCATCAAATACGCCTGATAACTCATCAACAAGGTATCGGAACAGGCACCCTTCCAGTAGGTGAGACCTTGGCAGAAGCAAGTAATGATTTGCTCGAAAGAGTAATGAAAGTTTCACCCCGTCCTCCCTTGCCGCAGGTCGAGTTATTCGAAAAGTATATGCTTATGATCGACCGCGGACTCTTCGACTCGCCAGAAGCCCAAAATTTACGTGACAAACTTTTGTCAATTTTAGGGCCAGAACACGAGGACATCAGACGTTCAGATCGCGCCATTGCCAGAAAAAGGCGTTTAGGATGAGAAATATACAATGAGATTTATAGACAAGAAAACTCATGTAAATTTATCTCTTACATTGGCACAAGAAAGAGGTGCACCATTAACTGCCTTGGAGGCAATACGACGTTGGTCAAGGTTTGATTCAAAAGAAACGCATACGCAGCTTCTTTATGAGCAAAGTGATTTGTGTGCTTATACTGAAGTTAGCATTGGTGTTTTTGCTGCTGAACATAATAGCAAAGGCGCGCACGTTGAACATATTGCCCCTAAAAGTTCCTATCCGGCTCGAACTTTTGATTATCAAAACCTTGTTTTGTCTGTGATGGACAGTAACGATCTACAAAAGTTTGCGATTAACGATCAGTTCGGCGGTCATTTTAAAGGAAATAAATACAACCCCCTATTTTTTATTTCGCCTTTAAATCCAGATTGCCGGACGTTCTTTAACTATTTAAGCAATGGCTTTGTCGAACCTGCAATGCATCTGACTCAAGTTGAAAGAGTGAAGGCGGATTACACAATAAAGTTGTTAAATTTAAATGCTGCCTACCTTTGCAATAAAAGAAAACAGTGGATTGAAGAGTTAAATATAGAAATTGATAACTTAATTGACGACGAAAATGCATTAGCTATATTAGCGGAATGTGAGTTATGTGAAACAACGCGGGTAAAATTAAGACCATTTCATTCAGCTGCCAGACAATGTTTTGGGCGTTTAGGTGAAGCAGTTATTGCTCTTAATTGTCCTAACTGCCTTTGATATTTCTAGGCTATTGATTAATAGACGCCCTCTGCATCATATTGCACAGAGGGCGATTGTATATGACTTACTCAGCTCAAAACAAAGCCTTTTGCCATGGTCACATGGCGGTCACACATGTGGTCGATGACATCGGCGTCGTGGCTGACCAGGATCATGGTTAACTCCCCCTGCGCTTTTAGCTCGTTCAAGAGGTTGAGGATTTCTGCCTGTACCGACATATCCAGCGCCGAGGTGGGTTCGTCAAGCAGCAACAGTTTTGGCTTGAGCAGCAGCGCCCTGACAATGGCGACGCGCTGTCGCTGACCGCCGGAAAGCTGGTGCGGATAGCGCTGCATTAGCGCAGGGTCCAAGCCTACCTGCCGAAAACCTTCGGCGACTTTTTGCTCGATATCCTGCTCTTTCAACAGTTTAAGCGGCTCACTCAGCGTGCGCAGCAGGCGATGCTTCGGGTGCAGCGAGGCGTACGGGTCCTGAAACACCATTTGCACTTCGCGGCGCAGCAGGCCGGTAAAGGGTTTGCCGGGCGAGAGGCGATGACCCAAAATCGTCATATCGCCGTGCCATTGGGTATTAAGTCCGGCCAGCACCCACAGCAGCGAGGATTTCCCACAGCCGGACGGGCCAACCAATCCAAAGCATTCGCCCTGCTTTATCGTTAAATCAACGTCATGCACCACGGTACGCAGGTCATAACCTTGTCGATGCGAGACGCTCAGCTGGTGCAGCTGGGCAATGATTTCGCCTGTCATGACTGCTCTCCTTCTGCACTCAAACGCGCCAGCAATTCTCTGTCAAGAACCGGTAAAACTTCCCCGCGCGTGGCGAGACTCGGACGGCACGACCATAGCGTGTGAGTATAAGGATGGGTCGCGTGCGCCAGCTGATTCGAGGCTAAACGGTCAACAATTTGACCCTTATACATCACCATAACCTGCTCGGTGTACTCCGCAACCTGTTGTAAATCATGACTAATGAGAATCAGCCCCATGTTGCGTTCATCGACTAATCTTTCAATCAGTTTCAATACCTGCTCGCGCATTTCATAATCCAGCGCCGAGGTCGGTTCATCGGCAATCAGCCACTGCGGATGATTAATCAGCGCAATCGCCAACATCACGCGCTGGCCCATGCCACCTGAAAGTTGATGCGGATAGAGCTTGCCCAACTGAGCAGGGTTTGGCAAACCGACGGCGTTTAGCATGTCGAGGCGCTGCTCTTTAAGTTCGCTGCGGCTAAATCGCCCGTGCAGGCGCAGCGGCTCTTCGACCTGTTTAGCGATAGGCTGCGCCGGATTCAGTGCGTGTTTTGGGTCTTGCATCACCATCGCAATACGATTGCCGCGCAGCGTGTTCCACTCGCGCTCGTTGAGATGGGTTAAATCCTGATCGCCGAGCGTCAGCTGACTCGCCTGCATCACGCACGGATGCGGCAGCAGACCCATCAGCGCGCGCGCCGTCATCGACTTGCCCGATCCCGACTCACCCACCAGCGCTACCCGCTGCTGTCCGACACTGAAAGAGATCGATTTAACCAGTTCAACCGGCTGCGGGCCCGGCACGTAAACGCTCAACTCTTTGGCAATCAGCAAATTACCGTTTCCAGCGGCGGCATTAACAGCCGTGTCAGAATTTGAAGCATTTACTGAGTTTGATGAATTTGAAGAATCAAAAGGTTTAGCGGCCATTGCGGGTGTCCATTTTGTCGCGCAGGCCATCGCCCAGCAGGTTAAATGCCAGACTGGCAAACAGAATCGCGCCGCCCGGTGCAGCCGCAACCCACCATTGGTCGAAAATCACTTTGCTGCCTTCAGCAACCATCGAGCCCCATTCGGCGGTCGGCGGTTGAATGCCCATGCCGAGGAACCCCAAACCGGCGGAGGAGAGAATTATCCCGCCGAGGCTCAGCGCCGCGCGCACCACCGCGCTTGGCAAACAGAGTGGCAAAATATGGCCGAACATCAGGCGAAAACCGCCGATGCCCTGCATTCTTGCGGCGGCGAGATAATCGCTACGGCGCAGTGCCAGCGTTTCGGCGCGCGCCTGACGAGCAAACGGCGGCCAGCTGGTAAAGGCGAGCGCGAGCGCGCCGTTCATCAGGCCGGGTCCCATAATGGCCACCAGCGCCAGCGCCATCACCAGACTTGGCAACGAGAGCACGATGTCGGTGAAACGCATCAAAATTCGCTCCACCCAGCCGCCGAGATAACCCGCGCTAATGCCGATTAACAGGCCAAACGGAATGGTTAGCAGCAGAATCAGCGACACCAGCAGCAGCGTCGGTCGCGCACCGTAAATCACGCGCGACAGCAGGTCGCGGCCAAAACCGTCGGTGCCGAGCCAGTGTTCACCAGAAGGCGGCAACAGGCGAATTTCGATATGTTGCAGGTTCGGGTCGAAAGGCGCGAGCCAAGGCGCAAAGAGTGCAGCGGCCAGCAGCAAAATCGCCAGCGCCGTGCCGATCGACAAGGTGGTCAGTCGGCGCGGCCCTTTGCCGAGCAGCACGCGCGCCTGCGCAGGTTGTTCAGGAATAAGTTGTGTCATAAAGGCTTACCGAGTCCGCGGATCGAGAAGATAAGTCAGCGCATCGGCCAACGCGTTGAGCAAGACGAAACAGGTGCCAATCAACAGCGTCGAGCCAAGAATGGCGGGCGTATCGGAGGCAAACAGCGCGGTGGTCAGATAGCGCCCCACCCCCGGCCAGGCAAACACGGTTTCGGTCAGCACCGCGCCTTCGAGCAGGCTGGCGTAAGAGAGTGACAAGACGGTAATCAGCGTACCCAGCACGTTCGGAAATACGTGGCACAGCAACACACGTGCGCGTCCGGCCCCTTTGGATCGGGCCAAAATCACATACTCTTTATTGATTTCACCGAGCATTGAAGCGCGCAGCAGGCGAGTAATGCCGGCCATCGACAGCAGCCCCAGCACGGTTACCGGCAGCCACATATGGCGAATCGCGTTGAAAAACATCTCGCGATCGCCGGAGAGCCAAGTATCGATCAGCACAAAACCGGTGCGCGGCTCGAGCGTATAAAGGTAGACGTCATCTAACCTGCCCGGCCCGCCCGCCCAGTGCAGCACGGCGTAAAACAGCAGCAGGCCCAGCAGGCTGAGCCAGAAAATCGGCACCGAATAACCCAGCAGCGACACCAGCCGCACGACGTTATCCAGCCAGCTGCCGGGCTTGTACACCGACAACAGCGCCAGCGTAATGCCTAAAATCGCGCCGAGAATTATCGCGCAGGTGGCGAGTTCTACCGTCGCAGGGAATGTGTGCATCAGGTCACTGGCGACCGGCTGACCCGTAATGCTGGACATGCCCATGTCGCCGTGAGCGAGATGTTGCAGATAATGCCAGAACTGCACTGGCATCGGCTTATCCAGCCCGAGATCCTTACGCACCTGCGCGTAGGTCGCCTCGCTGGCGTGGTCACCGGCGATTTGCAGGGTCGGGTCGATCGGCGCGAGATGGGAAAGCGCGAAGGTAAAGGCCAGCAGCCCGAGCAGAGTCAGCATTAAAGAAACAAGGCCGCCCAATAGGCGGCCTGACCAACGCCAACCCTGCCGGACCAGGCCGACAGAGGAAGTACTTTGCATCATTACTTGGTGACCTTGCTGTAAAACACCATGTCAGGGTTAATGCCCTGCACGTAGCCTTTGATATTGTCGCGCACGGCAATCAGGCTGCGAGCTTGCAGACCAATCACGAACGGCGAACTTTTTTGCACGGCGAGCTGCAACTGACGGTAATCTTCAACGCGCTTGGCTTTGTCATTTTCTGCCGTCGCCGCCAGCGTTTGCTTGCTCAACTCTGGAATGCTCCAGTTTGCGCGCCACGCCAGCGTGTTGCTGCCGTTTTCAGGATTATAGGCGAAAGCCGCCGCGTTGGTATTCGGATCGAAATAGTCAGGACCCCATGAAGAGAGCGTCGCGTCGAAGTTATGCGATTTCACTTTCAGCGAGGTTTGCGAACTGACGCCCGGCTCCAGTTTGACGGTCACGCCGCCCTGCGCGAAGCTGGCTTGCAGCGCCTGCGCGATGTCCAGATACGGCGGCTGGTTGTTGACGGCGATAGTAAAGCTGACGTTTTTCAGCCCTGCTTTCTCCAGAATCGCCTTCGCCTTGGCCGGATCATATTTGTAAGGCGTGTCTTTCAATGCGCCGAGATAGCCGTCCGGCAAGAAGGCCTGATGCACCTGGAACTGCCCTTTCAGCAAATCTTTAGCAATGTGGTCGTAGTCAAACAGGTAGCGCGACGCTTCCCAAAATGCCGGATTACCCAACGCTGCCGACGCTTTGGCATTGAAATAAAGGAAATAAAGTGAGGCATAAGGCACGGCCAGCGGCTTAACGCCCGCCTTGCCTTCGAGTCCGGCCATTTGGTCGGCACCCAGATTACGCGCCATATCGGCGTCGCCCTGCTCAATCAGCAAACGACGTGCGGCGGCATCCGGCACGTTTTTAATTAACACGGTTGGCAGTTTTGGCGCGCCTTCTGGCGAGCTCGGGTTGGCCTGTAAAATCAGCACCTGATGCGGAACATAAGTGCGGATTTTGTACGGACCGCTGCCTGCCGAGTGGTCGCTCAACCACTGGTGGCCGAGGTCGTCGCCCTTGGCATTTTGGGTAACCAGCTTGGAGTCGACAATCGACGAGACCGGCGCAGAGAGTAGGCTCAATACGAAGGTCGGGCTGACATTTTCGGTCCAGCTAACTTTAACGTGCTGATCGTCGACTTTGGTCAGGAAGCTGTCGACGTTTTTAGTATCCCAACCCAACTGGGTCAAAATAAAGGAAGGTTCAAGATTAAGTTTTACCACGCGACCCAGTGAGAAAATCACGTCGTCGGCGGTTAACGGATTACCGCTGGCAAACGTGGCCTTTGGATTCAGCGCAAAGGTCATACTTTTGCCATCGGCACCGGCCTGCCACGAGGTCGCCAACGCAGGTTTCAAATCGATAGGATTCGTTGGATCAGACTGGACAAGTCGTTGATAAACGTTGTTAAACGCCTGAACGGTAGTCAGCTCGAAGCCCTGCGCGGGGTCAAAGCTTGAGGCATCGTCAAGAGATTGTGCGATAACCAAAGTGTTGGCTGGCGTCGCTGACTGCGCTCCAAAAGATGCAGCAATGGCTGCAAAAAGCATAGAAGGAAGTATCTTTTTCATTTATTGACGCTCATATAACATAGCGAAGTTGCTAATGATTTTAGGAGTGTAGGGTAGTTTTGGAGAGACAATAAAGTCATTTGGGCACTTTAGTTATGCATTTTTTGCATAAAGGGTTTTGAATGGTTATAAGTTGTGCGAAACGGACGGGAGTTTTCAATAAAAGGGCAATAACCTTACACTAAAGCTAACGTTAAAACCCTCTACGACCTTACTGTTAACCTGCAAACTGTAAGCTATACGTTGAACCTTGGCGGGCGTTCAGGGGAACGTTTCGATTTATCAAACATATGTTGTGCAATATAGGCCGGCGTTACCTTAAAACCTGGCACGTCCGGCAATAGAGTATCAATAAAATTAGTTGAAACTGCTGGCGTATCAGCTTCCACTGCCTCCTGTTTCATCGTGATATCTTCAAGCGGATGCGTGTCGAGCCAGCGTTGTGCAGCAAGAGATAACCGGTTCAATTTACCTTTTTGTTTAGTTAAAGGGGCAGGCGATTTTTCTTGAAGGTTGACGCTGTAATGATTATTAAGATGAGCCAAGGTGATAGACATGAGTGCCAGCTGCGCTCTATTATCCTGATACAGTTTTAGCACTCGCTCTTCACGTCTAGCGGTGTCAAAAGCATCGGCAGGATTATATTGTTCGCCATAATCGACAAAATACTCTTCATTAGGCGCAATATCTCGTCGCGTCACGTAGGCGATAAGCCGGCCGTTAATCTGCACGGCTGCAACATTATTCTCAGCCATCCAGGGCTTATTAGGTAGATTACCGGTATTGATGTTGCGTAGAATATTTCCGCTGAGAAATGAATCGACATCGAACTTATCATTTTGCGCACCCCAGCTGTAAGCTAAGCTATTCAAGCTACCTATTTTTTTAATACGGGTTTGAGACGCTGTTGAGTCATATAACTCCCCGCCATAAATTCCTAACACTGTGTGAACAGGCACCGGAGTCGACCCAGGATTCATGACGCCTTGCCCCAAATCAATAATTTCTTCGCTCCCAGTTGATTGATAATGCGAACCTTTGCTCACCATCAGCTTACTCATCCGCTCAGCCTGCATAGTTTCATTTATAATCTGTTCGCGAATTTCATCTAGCAGTTTTTTCTTGAGTGCATTTCTTTCAGCTAAGGTTTGTTGATTAAACACTTCATGTAGACCACCCCAATTGTTTATTTTTAGCCCTTTCAAGTCATCAATTGTTTGCATGCCCAAGGCCTGTAGAGTCAGGCTAACATCTGGCACGTTGGGCGCACGGATAAGCGGCAAACTGTTATTGATTTGTACGGCGTCGGCAAGACGAGGAACATTACTGATACTTTCATCAACGAGCACACCCTCGGCATCAAGCGTTAGCACTGGAATGCCCCAATTAAGCGCAGCCGCTTCTTTTTTAATATCTGGCTCACCAGTATGTAATAAGTTATCTATTGCTCGTGGCTGAGCTAGCGCTAAAGGTAAGCTCAATTCTCTTTTCTTCAGTTTATGGACCCAGGCTTTCAGACTCAAATATTTGATATCATGATATTTGGCGAAGATGGCTTGAGTGATATTCTCTTTTGAAAGTAACTCTTTATTAGAGAGATATAACTTCGCTAAAACTCGCACATCATTATGAGCCAATAAAACATCAGGCATTTGAGACAATATCAAGCTCTGACGTTCTGTAAGTTTGATGTGTGCTTTGGATTGGTAAGCGTAACGATCGTGAAAGACATTCAACCCTACATTGCTTTTATGGGCAAAGGTGGAAGCCGAGATTTGGTTTTGGTCCAAAATATCTTGATGCGTAATATATGCCGTTACCGTTTTATTAATATTCCCATGACAACGCGTTTTTTGTATGATCTGAGTGACTATTTTGAGTTGCGAGAGTGAGAGAGGCACTCGCTTTTGTTTTTCTTGTACGATGCCCCTATCCAGATTTGATTTACTCATCTTGCAATGCTGGGCAAAAATCCCTCGCGTTAAACCTATTTTTCTAAATTTATCCTCATTGGCCAACCATAATTTTCCGGCCTCTTCTTTATCAATGTTAGACATTTTAACATTGACGACACTGTTCATCATATGTTGATGCTGTTCGTTAAGGGTTCTCGCTTCTTTTTCCAGATAAGCGACTTTCTCTATCACCGGCTGTAAATTTACCCTGCATTGCTGAGCAAACATCTCTAGTGAAACGTTGTTATTGGTCAAAATGGCCTTATTAAATACCCAGGCAGCGGACGTATTTCTTTCATCATTTAAGCAGCTATCGTGCAGAATTATTTTTTGCATCAACATAATAGGATCTACTGATTTTTTTATATTCTGTTGCGCTCTTTCATAATGATAGACTGCTGTCCTTAACGAGCTGAAATTGATGCGACAGCGATAACCAAAAGCGTTTCTTGTAATGCCTTCCAATGTTAAAGCGACAAAATTTTCATGCCAAAGCTTAGCGCCCTGTTCAATGGATATCGCTCCTTTAGGGACAATCTTATCAAGCAGGGCAATTTGCGACGCCGTATAAGGCGTGTCCATGACCTTAATCTCTTCTTTACGATTAAGCACCGCCTGCTGGAGAGTTTTGAGATATATCCCCGTACGATAAGATAAAATGGGTAAGGTGACCCCTGCTGCTTCAAGATTCCAATAATTATTACACCAAACTTCAGCGGCATACTTTGCCCCCTTCATACAGTTCTGTGTTTTTATAATGGCATCCAGCTTATTTTTCCTTCGTTCACCCAATGCCTCCCAGGCAGCGTGCTGATTTTTTTGATAGGCATAAAACAATGGCTTCACCGTACTTGATTTAACTGCCTTAATTTTTTTTCCGACTGTACGGCGTAAATGACTGGGAGTAGACACTAAAGAAGTTGAAGACACAGACGCAGACACAACTGAATTATCAACAAAAGTAAACACGGACATATCACTCATTACTCAATCCTTTTAAACCAGAAAAAAATAAACTTACCTCTACTTCTCTTTACTGTAAATAATCCTGCAAATTTTAAGCCTATTTGTATTTAAGGTAAGGAGGCCAAAGTAAGCAGGTTATTTACTACACGGGTAAAATGTAAATAAGGCACGCCACATTTATAAGAAAATGCTTTGTCATTTATCCCCTGAGCTTGCAGATTTTCACTATATAGCACCCACACCCGCGCAGATAATCTCGTATTTTTTAGGCACTTCTGTTGGTTAATCAGGTGTTCAGTAATGGATTGGTTATAAGGATTGGTACTCTCCCATGCTTCTTTGCATTCACTATAGGTAACTTCTTGCTGATAGGTTTTGGGAGGTGCGTTATCCTGACAAACTGCAATAGTTGGAGTTTTACTCGCCAACAATACTGTTACCGCTTGATCATAGTTTCGACGCTGATACTCTTTAATCCGCCAGTTGCCCCCCATTTTTTTACGCTTTAAAACCATATTGTCTAAGTTGATTTTTTTCTCAACCAGCCGCTGGCTTTTTAAGAGATTTATAGGCGTTGGCTCGAACTTTTCACACTGCCAATTAGCCGTTCTAAAACAATCGAATTTTATCCCGCAGCGGTTGGCAAACATTTGGCGAGAGATTCCCTCAAGCAATAAATTATTGGCATTGATTTGCCATATTTTTGCAGCCTCAAGATGCGGAATGGCGAAAGCGCTACGCGGAATGATTTTTTCAAGCAGGGTCGTCTGCCGATTGCTCAAACTGACATTTTGAACATCCCGCTCTATTTCAATATTAGTGACCGCTCGCCAAAAACTATGGTTTGTGACTTCCGCGCGATAGGCAAACATGGGGGGCGTGATGCCCAACGCGCTTAAAGTATTGTGTTTTTCATCCCAAACTTGTGCAGCGTTATTTAGATTATTTTTACAGCGATAGCGCTCGATGATTTCATCAACCTGATGTTTTGATTGCTCATTCAAAATTGACCAAGCATGCTGAGGCGTTCTTCTTGAAAAACCGGGGTATGTAATATAGGTTGATTTTACGGCAGTGATATTATTTATCAATGTACCTGACTGGCTTGTAGATGTTACCGTATTTTGACTTACCCTATGACTCAAATTGGCTCGAGGACCTTGTTGTAGAATTTCGCGACTACACGTACACATATCGCTCACCATTATCTCCTTATATATTTATCCTAAGCGCTTTTATTAACTATATAAAATATTAACTATGGAACTTTAACCATGAACTTTTAACTATGAGCTAATAAGTTGAGAGAAAGGTCTATTCACACTTTTTATAAAATTTCTATGTTGTACCTGACAGCGGTATGAAAAAGCCAAGTGGTCGATACCTTTTGTTTGCAAAAATTCTTTTTTCTGATGCCATAACATAGCCGATTTCCTGGCATTACCGACACACTCCTCTCGACCGATTAACTTTTCCAGCATCTTTTTTGCTGCCGAATCTAATTTTTCCCAAGCATCCCTGCGGCTATTAGGATAGAGTTTTTGTGATAAGGTTGGCTTAGGTGTGATCATCTGGGTTAACGGCTCTTTGGTATTATTTCTCAAATCAAACAGCGCGTTTTTCAATTTAGCCAGGGGTAGATTATTAAAGTTGGCAAACATGGCTTGAGTAATTTTTTCTGCGAGCAGTTCCTCTTTATGCTTTATAAAAATAAAGGACAAATAGCGTTCATCAGAGCTGCACTTATGCCTTCCCATTATCTGCTGCAAGGCTATTTTTTGGTTAGGAGAAGGTTGTTCTTCGGCTCGAAGCTTTTCGTAATAGACGTAATAAAAAGCATCGATATTGACGTTAGCAATTCTGGCAAACGCGAAGGGCCTTATTTTATGTCTGACCATCAGATCTTCACTGTTGATATAGGCTGCAACGGCTTTAGAGATGACTCCATGACAGCGCGTTTTATTCATTACTAATCTAATAATCTCTTGCTGACCGGCAGGAATATCGCTACTGGCCTGTATTTTTGTTCTGATTAATTTGTCGATATTACTTCTGCTTATCTTGCAGTGCTTTGCCAGCATATGACGTGAAATCCCTGCCTCTTTGAACAACGCCTTATTCGCTAACCAGCTGCTGCTTGCTGCAATTTTTTTATCAGGATAGGCTTTGACATCAACAATGCGACTCAATAACTCTTGCTGCTGTATTGCTTTGCTGGCCGCGTGTTGCTGGCGATGCGTAATAATATCGGTATAACGGGTCAACGTGGTTTCTTTACCCGCCGCGGTTAATGCCAAACCGGCCTTGCTATCAGCGATATTTCTACCATCTCTAAGCGTTATTAGTCTTTCGAGCACTCTCTGATTATTTAATATTGAGGGAGAGATATGAGAACTTTTTTCATAACGCCAAATCGCCGATTTTAATGCGTTTGCATTTAAAGAGCAGTGAAAAGCAAACATCGTGCGTGATATTCCTGCCAGTAGAAGTTGGATTGAATTTTTTTGCCATAACTCGGCTGCCACCGCAGGGCCCAGGCGTTCCCCATTACAGGGTAAGATCTGTTCAAGCAGCGCTTTCTGCCTGTGATTAAGCGCTGTGTCCTTCATCAAACTATCCCTTCTTAAATTATCGACCGCTTGCCATAGGGCTTTATAATTTATCCCCGTACGGTGACACATAGCCGGTAGAGTAATTCCAAAACTGTCAAAAAAACTCTTTTTCTCATTCCAGACTTGTGCGGTCAATGAGACATTTTTTTTACAGTCGTAATGTTCGATAATGGCGTCCAGTTGAATTTTAACGCCTAAGTTTAGCCTGCTCCACGTTTTAGATGGCGTTACGGCACCTTTCAAGTACGGCCTGATAGCGCTTGACCCCACCGACAAGATGTTATCTCTCAGTCCGCCCGCTTCAGAGGTTGAACTCGAAACGACGTGGCTTGAATTTTGATCCAAATTTATAGGGCGCGGACTCATGGCCGGAAGCACAGACATATCGCTCATCATTATCTCCTTATATAAAAAACACCTTTAATCACTGCTACTTATTTAAGTGACTTTTTATCGAAGCAGGAATTTAGCATCTTTTTATATAATGGCGTTATAACGACAGGGGTCAAAAGCCTGTTTTGAGCGAATATTAATAATTAGGAGGGGGCGTTATTAATAGTGGAAAATAGAGATATTGCGCAGGTTAATGGCGAGCATATTATGGTAAGCCCATTATTTTAAATAAAGTCTGTGAGGTAAAAACTTCTCGTTGAGATGTTAAAAATACTAGGTTAAGAGTCGATAAGTTATAAAAATTTAATTAAAAGCCTGCGGAAGCGTTCCCGCAGGCGAATATAGTTAACAGGTTTAGAAATCGTAGCTCGCCGAGAGTGTGAACTCACGCGGATCGCCCTGCGTCAGGTAACCGCCCGTCGCCGAAGCCCAATATTTCTCGTTAGTGACGTTTTCCATGGTCGCGCGCCACGTCAGCGTGCTGTCTTTCAACGGCATGGTGTAACGTAGACCGAGGTCGAGACGCGTCCAGGCATCCACTTTCAGGGTATTTTCTTCATTGGCATACTGCGAACCGGTGCGTATCACTTTACCCGTCGCGGTGACATTACTCAGGCCGGGCAGGTCCCATTCGCCGCCAACCACCCACTGATAGCGCGGCACGCCCACGGCGTCATTGCCGTCGTACGCCCCACCCTGCGTTTTGGTGGTTTCAGGGTCCATAAAGGTCGCGCTGCCGTTGATGCGCACGCCCAATACCGGTTCGCCAAACATGTTCAGCTCGACGCCGCGATTGCGCACTTCGCCATAGTTGCCGTAGGTGTAAGTGCTGTCGCCGTTATTGGTGTACATCCCCACCGGCTTTTTAATTTCGAAGAACGCCAGTGAGGTCATCACGCGGCCAAAGTCGGCTTTAACGCCTACTTCATTCTGCTTCGAGGTTTCGACGCCGGAAACCTGTCCGCCGTTGGTTACCACCCCGTCGTTATAGGTCGTTGAGGAGGTTTCACCCGGCTGCAGCGCTTCAATATGATTCGCATAGAAGGAGACGTGCTCCCAAGGCTTGACCACTAAACCAAACGCTGGCGTGACCTTGGTTTGGTCAAAGCTGGAGCTGACCGCGCCCGTGTAATCGTAGTTCATCACCATCACATTTTGACGGCGTAAACCGGCGATCAGCTGTAGGCGATCGTCGAGAACAGACAGCGTATCGGAAAGCATCACGCCTTCAGAACGCGTGCGGTTGGTCACGCCCGGGCCCGACAGACTGCCACCGGTGTAGAGCGTGCCCGGCTGAGCGTCGACGGAAACTGGGTCATAGATATTGCTGGTAATCGAGCTGCCGCTAAGGGTGTAGGCGCTGCGGGTTTTGCGATAGAGCGAGCTGACGCCAAGATTAACGCTATGGCTGACGAAGCCGGTGTCGAACTTGCCGCGAATGCCGGTTTGCCCCGAGAAGCTGTCGGCGCGGTAAGGCACGGTCATGCGACTCGCGGTGGTGTCGCCGTCGTTATCGGTCAGCGTTGGCGAACTGTAGATGCCATCTTCGTGGTCGTGATTGCCGCCCAGCGCGCCGTAAACGGTCCAGCTGTCGCTCAGATCGTATTCGGCTTTCATCAGCGCGAATTCGTTGGTCATGTCCGTGTAAGCCCACTTTTGACCGTAGTTGCTGCTGGCTTTTGGCGCGGAAGGAATCTCCGTCGCGCTGCCAAGATAGACCACCGGACGCCCGCCGTGAATGGTCTGCTTGGTCACGCCCATGTCAAGCGAGGTGCGCAGGCGATCGCCACGGTAATCAAGCCCAATCGATCCCATGGTCAGACGCTTTTTCTCATTGTCGATAGCCGTGTCACCTTCGCGGTGCACCATGTTGACGCGCACGCCAAACTGATTGTTGTCACCAAAGCGACGGCCAAGATCGACAGCGCCACCGACCTGAGATTTCGCGCCGTAGTCGACCGACAGATGATTAATTGGCGCGTCGGTGGCATGTTTTGGCTCGATATTTACCGTGCCGCCCACGCCTGTTCCGCCCGGAGGCACGCCGTTCAGGAAGGCGCTGGAACCCTTAAGTAATTCAACGCGCTCCGCCAACTCAACAGGCACGATTTGACGCGGCATAATGCCGTAAAGGCCGCCGTAAGAGACATCTTCACCGTCGAGCGAGAAGCCGCGAATCACAAAGGTTTGGGCATAGTTGCCGTAGCCGTAGCCGCTCTGCACGGAGGAGTCATTACTCAACACGTCCGCCAGCGTGCGGCTTTGCTGGTCCTGCATCAGTTTGGCGGTGTAACTCACCACGCTGAAAGGAGTATTTAGGGCGCTCTGCTCGCCAAGGAAACCTAAACGACCGCCGTTGGCAAAGCCGCCGTCGAGGTAGGCTGGAACCAACTCATCCCCGCCAGCGCTAAACTTGTCGGGCGCTGCCGTCACGGTAATGGTATCGCCATTGTTCGCCTTGGTGCTGCTGACGGGGGTCGCGGTTTGCGGCGTCGCGGCCAGCAAAGGCAGGCTGAACAAGGTTAAGGCGGTAGAAATTGAAACGGACAACAGCTTACGTGGCGATTTGATCGCTCTGATAGCCTGTTTTTGCGCGTGCATAAGTTTCCCTGAAAATGATAATGATAATAGTTATTAAAACGGTTCACATTATGCGCAGGGAAAAGGAGATTGCAACCTTAGGATTCGTGAGATATGAGGGTTTATTGTAAAAGTTCCCGCGAATTGCAAAAAAAAAAGCCTAACACATAAGAGTTAGGCTTTTATTGGAGAAAGCGACGTTTACGAGAGCAGAATATCGGGCGCTGGATTCGGGGTGATACCCAACAGGAAACGAACCTGATTAACCAGCTCGCTCATGCAGTCATCGCGCATGCCGTAGTTTTTCAGCTCTTCTTCCAGCGAAAACAGATACTGCGCGTTGGTGCCCAAGGGGCCGGAAGCTTTGGCAATCAGCGGTGCAATCACTTTATAACTGGTATCGGCTTCAAACAGCGGATGCAGCGGATTCATGATAAACACCAGCGCAGTCACCGTGCGGCCATCGGAAAGTTCGAGGTCACACCAGGTCGGATTGTAGCAACCCGTCAGCATCTCGCGTTTCCATAATAGTTCGAGGTCTTCGCGCAGCTTCTCTTCGGGCAGTCTAAATGCCAGGCCGGTAGTTCTCCCGCCCTCTTTCAATGCCAGCATGCGGCCGGGTTGCGCCTGAGTGCCTCGTCCGGCAATCAACCGTAAACAGAAAGCGCGATGGTAGCCGTTTAGCGTGGCCGGACAGGCTTCTTCCGACTCAAAGATAGGGTTCCACATCAACGAGCCGTAGCCAAAAATCCACACGGGGCTTTTATCCGGTCTTTTCGCCAACGTACAGTCGAGCGAGGCCAGGCGTTGTTCCGAGGACAAAAGCATGGTTTCGTCAATGCTGCCGAATGCTGTTTTGCAGTCTGCGTTACGCAGAAAATCTCGTGTTAACACCATTCACTACCTCCCCCTAATAACCTAGCCATAACTTTGTAAGCGTTTTCTCCCTCGCCACGGTCATCATCAACTTTCATTATCAAAACAGACGTTATCGAATTATCTTATTAGTTAATGACGGAATTTGATTAAGCCCACAGAATAAACAGGCCGATAGGACAAACCTTATGCGTTTATTACGCCGCAATCAAGTATAGAGATGGATCACAAAACGAAAATAAAGCAAAAAAGTGTCAAAAAAGCGTCATCGCACGGAAATAGAGACTTTCGACGCGAAATAAAAGTCGAAAGTCCTGAGAGTAGGATGCTGATTAATTGATGTTTTGCATCTGCTGGGTCAGCAACGTACGTAATGGCACGCTGCTTTTAATAATCGGGGATTTAATGACGATATAGCTAAAATACTTATCGATACCAATATTCTTATCGAGTAAAGATTCAATAACTTCCTGATAATGCTCGATGCTGCGGGTAATAAAACGCAGTAAATAGTCATAACCGCCGGTAATTAGGTGGCATTCAATCAGTTCGTCGTACTCGCGGATACAGTTTTCAAATTTCGAAAACTCCTCTCGACGATGCCCTTGCAGGGTGACCTCGGTAAATACCGTCACGGAATCGGTAATTTTCGGCAGGTTGACGTGCGCCTCGTAGCCCGTGATATATCCCGCGCTTTCAAGACGTTTTACCCGTTGCAAACACGGGCTTGGCGACAGACCGACCGCGTCCGCCAGATTGACATTGCTGATGCGCCCATCTTTCTGCAGTTGAACCAGTATATTGATGTCGATGCGATCAAGTTTTAAAAAGCCGTTCATAGCACCTCACTCTCTTCTTGAGCGTCGACCCGGAATAAAGAGCAGCAGTTCTCTGCGCCTGATTCGACCCTGAATTTACATATAATCCGTGAATAGTACACTACGGTATATCACGATATTACCTATAAACACCAGTGCCAGACGCAGAGAGTGCCTAAGATTTAATTGTTACAAAACCCATTGAAATAACTGGATAAAATTTAATCCAGACGGCCTGTTCCACGCGCCAGCGCGATATCAAATATGTGCATCGCCTCTTCCAGCTGCGCGTCGGTAGTCACCAGCGGCGCCAGGAAACGAATGGTATTGCGATACAGTCCGCATTTAATCAATAACAGGCCAGCATCGCAGGCGCTGTGCAGAATTTTTTCGGTCAGGGCTGCATCAGGTTTGCCGGTGTCATAATCAACAATCTCGACGGCTTGCATAAAGCCTACGCCACGCACTTCGCCGATACAGGCATACTTCTCAGCCAACTGACGCAGATGCGCCTCAAGCTGCTGACCCAGTTTCACCGAACGCTCGAGCAAACGCTCGTTTTCCAGCACGTCAAGCACGGCCAGAGCCGCTGCACAGGCCAGCGCATTACCGCCATAGGTGCCGCCCAGACCGCCCGGCGTTGGGGAATCCATGATTTCAGCTTTACCCACTACGCCCGAAATTGGCAGACCGCCGCCGAGGCTTTTCGCCACGGTAATCAGGTCTGGTGTGATATCTGAATGCTGGAAACCAAACATTTTGCCAGTACGACCAAAGCCGGTTTGCACTTCATCGCAGACCAGTAAAATGCCGTGACGAGTCGTCAAATCGCGCAATGCCTGCATAAAGGCTTTTGGCGCAGGTAAGAAACCGCCGTCGCCCTGCACGGGTTCAATCAGAATCGCCGCAACGCGATCCGGCAGCGTTTGGGTAGCAAATAGCGTCTCCAATGCTTTTAATGAATCTTCCGGCGTTATTCCGTGGAAGGCATTTGGATACGGAATGCGGTATATATCGCCCGGGAAAGGCCCGAAGTTTTGCTTATAAGGCTGGCTCATGCCGGTTAATGCACAGCCTAATAAAGTACGGCCATGGAATGCGCCGTCAAATACGATCACACCCGAGCGTTTGGTATATGAGCGAGCAATTTTAACCGCATTTTCTACGGCTTCCGCGCCGGAGGTAAACAGCACGGATTTATAATGTTCGCCTTTACCTACGACTTTATTCAGGCGTTTGGCTAATTCGATATACGGAGGGTAAGCAACGACCTGGAAGCAGGCATGGGAGACGTTTTCGAGCTGTGCCTGAACGGCTTTCACTACTTCTGGATGGTTGTGACCGACGTTTAATACGCCGATGCCGCCGACGAAATCGAGGTAGCGACGCCCTTCACTGCTCCACACTTCCGAGCCTTTGGCTTTGGTAATAACCAATTCATTGTGGGCAGTGACAATACCGCGCGGAATGTGTTGTTCACGCAGTGCGAGCCAGTCGGTATCATCGTCATTAGCAAATTGTGTATTCAAAACGTTGTGCATGGCATTACCTCATCCGGTTAATTCGGGCGCTATCAGAATTTGAATTAGTATCTCAATAGCCGGATTTATTTCGTGCCGTAATGGGGGTTTGAAAAAAATATCATGCGGTTTTGGGCGTTTGGAACGCAGGAATTTTTTAGATTCAAAATCTAATGGCAATTAAGTTTTAAATTCAAAATCTAGTTTTTTTAAATTCAAGTTCAAGTTCAAGTTCAAGTTCAAGTTCAAGTTCAACTGCATTCGCTTCGCTTACTGCGCGGCGGCGCAGACCGCCCTAAGAGGCGCAGTCGGGTTTAGATTTAGAATCTAAGGCAATTTCCTTAAATTCAAATTCAAGTTCATGCGCTTCGCTTACTGCGCGGCGGCGCAGACCGCCCAAAGAGGCGCAGTCTGCACTGAACCCCAAAACTTGGACACCTGTTTTTATTACAACTTTTCACTATGAACCCGGTATTCCACCGGGCTCAT